>JAPONS010000049.1 GCA_026713825.1 Chloroflexota bacterium
CCCACCCGGCCCCGGTGGCGTGTTTTGGTGGTTTGTTTCCCCCCGTGTTGCCGCCCCCCGTTGTTGTTGGCCCGCCACCCCCCCGCAGGGCCCCCCCCCCCCCCCCCGTAGGGCAACCCTCGTGGTTGCCCTCGGAGGAACGCCCCCTTAGGCTTTCGGCGCCGTGCGTTCATGAATACAATGGACTCACAAGGAGGTGACGCCAATGCGATGCCCGTCTTGCGGCCACGAAAACCCGGAGGTTGCCAGGCTGTGCCTGGACTGCGGCACGTCGCTCTACATCAACTGCCCCTCCTGCGGGCAGGAGAACTTCGCCGACCGCAGCCTGTGCACAAACTGCTGGACCCAACTTCGGGAGGAGGAACCCGTCGGCTTCGGCGAGGGGCGCGTGTTCCCCGCCTTCGAGATGGGCCGTCCCGCCGGGTTCTGGGTCCGCTTCCTGGCATCGTTCATTGACGGCATACCCCTGTTCCTGGTCTCCGCTCTGTTCTCCTGGTTGCTCTTGGGCGAGAACCTGTTTGACTCACTGATGCCTTCAACGGAGACTGCTCCGGACGGAACGGTGACCGCCACCGGCGGCGGGTTCACCGCGGGGCAGGGACTGAACCTCGTCCTTAGCGCCATCTACGCGACGGCGCTCGTGTCGATGTTGGGCGGAACGGTCGGCGTGTTGCTCTTCCGTATGCGCATCCTCCGGCCGGACGGGACGATGCTCGGCCCCGGCCGAGCCTTTGCCCGCTATGTGGTCCTGACCGCCACCTTCGCGCTCTTCCTCATCCCCGCCATCGTCAGCGCCTTCATGGTCGGCCTCCGCAGCGACAGGCGCGGCATCCACGACCTCATCTGTGACACCGTCGTCATCATCCGCGGAGACGCACCGCCGGGCAGGTAGGGGCTATCCGCTCCCTTTCGTCGTTCCTGCGCAGGCAGGAACCCCATCGGACGGAGCGGCGCTAATGCCCCTTCCTCCGCGAGCGGGGGAAGGCTGGAGTCTGCCCTGCGCTCGATACGGGTTGGGGGAGTCACCCCTCCCCCAACCAAGCCCCCACCACGCCCGCCGCCTCTTCCTCGACGCCCTCGCCCTTGACGAGCCACCGGATGCGCGCGTCCGTCGGCTTGAACCACGTGTACTGCTGCCTCGCGAGCCGGTGGTGCGCCGCCTTGATGCGCCGCACGGCCTCATCGAGCGACATCTCGCCGAGCAGGTGTTGCGCCAGCTCCCGGTACCCCATGCTCGACAGCGCCGGCAGGTCCGCCGCGTACCCCGAGTCCAGCAGCGCCCGCACCTCGTCGAGCCAACCGCCCGCGAGCATCGCGTCCACGCGGTCGTCGATGCGCCGGTACAGCTCCTCGCGATTGGACATTGTCAGCCCGAGCAGCAGCATCCGGTACGTTGGCGCCGACTGCCCGCCGTGCGCGCCCGGCCCGAGCGCCGCGACAACCTCCAGTGCCCGAACCACGCGTCGCGGGTTGCGCAGGTCGATACGCGCCGCGGCCTCCGGGTCCGCCTCCAGCAACTCCTCCGCGGCAGCCTCGACGCCCTCCTGCGCGATGATCGCCTCCAGCCGCTCCCGCAGCTCCGCGTTCGGCGCCACGCGCGGCGCTTGCCAGCCGCCCACCAGCGCGTTTACGTACTGCCCCGTCCCGCCAACGACCACCGGCAGCCCGCCGCGCTCGGTTATGTCCTCGATGGCCGCCGTCGCCAGCGGCAGCCATCGCGCGAGGCTGAATGCCTCGTCCGGGGTGATGATGCCGTAGAGGTGGTGTGGGATTGCGGCGCGGTCGGCCTGCGAGGGCGCCGCCGTGCCCACCTCCATGCCCCGGTACACCTGCCGGCTGTCTGCGTTGACGATCTCGCCACCGAAGCGACGGGCGAGGTGCATCGCGAGCGCGCTCTTTCCAACGGCCGTAGGCCCTACGATGGCGAGAAGTGGGATTGATGTAGCGGGTGGCGTGGTCACGAGAGGGTGCCTCGTGGGTTAAGCGGTGGCCTGGTCGTCGGGTGAGTCCTCAGCCGCCTCGGCATCAGCGTCAGCAACCTCCACCGCGTCGACCTCGGCCTCATCAGCCACGAGCTCCCACGTCGAACGGTCAATCTCCTGCAGGAAGGCGTAGTACTTCGCGTTGGCGACGGCTCGCGCCTCCACCGCCCCGAGCTCCACCACCTTCTGCAGCGCGATGTCCAAGTACGACGTGTCTATGTAGCTGCCCGGCGCGTTGGCGGTGAAGAGCTGGTACAGCTCCTCCTCGGAGTAGGCGGTGTCGGGGTTTGCCTCCAGCAGGTCGTAGACGGACACCATCAGCGCCTCAATGCCGGCGTCAATGCCCATCTCGAACTGCAACCTCGTTATCGGCATGTGTCGTCCCCGTCCCCCAACCCCTCATACCAGCGAATAGCCTGCCCCGTACTCGATACGGGGCCGAACGCCGCGTTACCCCTTGACCTCCGCCGTAATCCTCACGATTTCCGCAAACTCCTCCGCCCGCAGGCTCGCCCCGCCGACGAGTCCGCCGTGGATGCACTCCTGCTCGACGAAGCCGCGCACCGACTCCGCGGTCACGCTGCCGCCGTACAGCAGCGGCGTCGCCGAGGCCGCCGAGGCCCCGTACGTGTCGTCGAGCACACGTTGGATGACGCCGCCCATGATGTCGGCCGCCAGGTCCGGCGTCGCGGGCACCCCCGTGCCGATGGCCCACACCGGCTCGTACGCCACGATGAGCGCCCCCGGAGTCTCAACGCCGTCCAGCGCCTTCACGAGCTGCCGCTCGACGACGGCCTCAGCCGCGCCGGCCTCGCGCTGCGCCAGCGTCTCCCCGACGCAGATGATGGGCGTTAGTCCCGCCTTGAGTGCCGCTTCCACCTTCAGGTTCACGCTCTCGTCCGTCTCGCCGTACAGCGCGCGCCGCTCCGAGTGGCCGATGATGACGTGCGTGCACAGCTCCGCGACCATGCCCGGCGAAACCTCGCCCGTGAACGCGCCCTTCTCATGCTGGCTCACGTTCTGCGCCCCAACGGCGATGCTCGACCCGGTCACCACGTCGCGCACCAGCGCAAGGTACGGGAAGGGCGGGCACAGCACCCGGTCAACGCCCTCCATGTGCCCAATGCTCTCGCGCAACTCGGACGCAAGCGCCTTGGCCTCCGCCACGGAGGTATTCATCTTCCAGTTGCCCGCAACAACGGCCCGCGCCATGTTGCTCCTTTCCCCTACGGCCCGAACTTCACCAGCTTGTCCGCGTGCGCCAGCGCCTGCATCATGATGTGCTCCGCCGGGAACCGCCCCAGCGAGCCGCCACCGAACGCGCGCTCGTCGAAGCTGCTCACTCCCTCGCCCAGCGTCCACTTGGAGTGCAACAGGAACGGCACCGGGTGCCACGAGTGCGCCGCCATGATCGCGGGCGTGGCGTGGTCTCCGGCCACCATGAAGACGTTCGGCTCCATGTCCAACAGCTCCGGGATAAACCGGTCAAGCGCCTCCAGCGTCTCCACCTTCGCGTCGAAGTCGCCGTCCTCGCCCGCGGCGTCGGCGGGCTTGTAGTGCAGGTAGAAGAAATCGTGCTCGTCCCAGCGCTCCCGCAGCGTCGCCACCTCGTCGGCAAAAGTCCCGCCCGTCGGAATGACCTTCATGCCGAGCAGGCTCGCGAGCCCCCGGTACATCGGGTACGCGGCGATGGCCGCCGGGTCGAGCAGGTAGCGGTCCACCATCGACGGCAGGTGCGGCAGCAGCGAGAACCCTCGCAGCGTGAGCATGTTCGCCTTGGGCTGCTCCGCCAGCATGCTGCGCGCCTCGCGGATGAAGTGGTTGACGGCGTTGGCCGTCGCCGCAGCCTCCGCGATGATCGCCTCCGCGTCCAGCGGCCTGGCGCCTACGCGCTGCGGGTCAGTCTCCGCCACCTGGTCGCTCAGCCCCTCGCCCGCGAGCTTAAGCACGAAGCGGTAGTCCTTCACCGGGTACACCGACGCCTGCACCCCCGGCACGTCGATGCTGTCGAGCATCTCGACGAGAGGCGCGCTCTCCTCGGACGAGATGCGTCCCGCGCGCCGGTCGACGATCGTGCCGTCCTCGCCGACGGTGCAGAAGTTGCCGCGCGCCGCGACCTCGCCCGGCGCGACGGGCACGCCGATGCCCAGCGCCTCCAGCACGCCCCGGCCAATGAGGTACTTCACCGGGTCGTAGCCGAAGAGCCCCAGGTGGCCCGGCCCGCTGCCCGGCGCGACGCCCGGCAGCACCGGCGTCGTCAGCCCGCACGCGCTCACGCCCGCCAGCTTGTCGAGGTTAGGCGTCGAGGCCGTCTCAAGCTCGGACTTGCGCGTGTCCGGGTGCGGCAGCCCGCCCAGGCCGTCCGCCACCAGCATGACGATCTTGGACGGCGACTTGCTGACTATCTCCGCCAGCGCGGGAAAGTCGATCATGGCGGCTCCTTTACGCTTCCTTGTCGCGGAGGGCCGCGACGCCGGGCAACACCTTGCCCTCGAAGAACTCCAGCGACGCGCCCCCGCCGGTCGATACGTGGGTCATGTCCTCCGCGAGTCCAAGCTCGCCTACGGCCTCTGCGGTGGACCCTCCGCCGACAATGGTAACAGCATTCTCCAGCGAAGCCACAGCCTGACCGACGGCCCGCGTGCCGTGCGAGAACGCCTGCCACTCGAAGACGCCCATCGGCCCGTTCCACAGCACGGTGCCGCACGGCCGTAGCGCCTCCGTGAATTCCCAAACCGCGCTCGGGCCGACGTCCATGATGCGCCAGCCGTCCGGGATCGCTTCGGCCGCCACCACCAGCGTCGCCGCGTCCGCGCTGAAGGCGTCGGCCACCACAAGGTCCGGCGGCAGGACGAGCTTGACGCCCTGCTTCCCGCACCGCTCGATGGTCTCCCGCGCAAAGTCGACGCGCTCCTCCTCCAGCAGCGAGTCGCCGACGCCATGGCCCATCGCCTTGATGAACGTCGCCGCCATGCCCCCTCCGATGACCAGCACGTCGACGCTGTCCAGCAGCGTCTCCAGCACCGCGATCTTGTCCGATACCTTCGCCCCGCCCATAACGGCGGCCAGCGGGCGCCTCGGATTCTCCAGCACGCTGCCGAGCATCGTGATCTCGCGCTCCATGAGAAAGCCGCTCACGGCGGGCAGGTAGTCGGCCACGCCCGCCGTCGACGCGTGCGCCCGGTGCGCCGTGCCGAAGGCGTCGTTCACGTACAAATCAGCCAGTCGAGCAAGCTGCTGCGCGAACTCCGGGTCGTTCTTCTCCTCGCCTGGGTGGAAGCGCAGGTTCTCCAGCAGCAGCACCTCGCCCGGCTCCATCGCCGCGACGGCAGCCTCCACCTCGATGCCCACGCACTCCGTCACGTAGTTGACGGGCGCGTCCAGCACAGCCTCCAGCCCCACCGCGATGGGCTCCAACCGCGAGCCCTCGTCAACCTTCCCGTTCGGGCGTCCCAGGTGCGAGCACAGGATGACGCGTGCGTCGCGCTTGCGGAGGTAGTTGATCGTCGGCAGAGCCGCGCGGATGCGGTTGTCGTCGCTGATGCGCCCGTCCTCCATCGGCACGTTGAAGTCCACGCGCACCAGGACGCGGAGCCCGCGCACGTCGACGTCTTGCACAGTTTGCTTTGGCATGGCTTTCCTCAGGATGCGGGATTCAGGTCTGCTGTCAGGTACTCGGCCAGTGCGATAAGGTCGGCCTGCCGCTCCGGTGCGATGCCCGCACGGCCAAGGCCATCCGCGAACGCGGTCCGCGCCGCCAGCGCGGCGTCGAGGGCGCCTTGCCGTGCCCCCGCCTCGTCGAGCAGCTCGGCGAGCCGCGCCGCGTCCTGCGGCCCGTGCGTCCGCGCCATCAAAAGCGTGCCGATCTCGCGCTTTACAGCAACCGGCGCGCTCTCGATTGCCAGCACGACGGGAAAGCTCTTGCGCACGACGGGGTTCGGAGCCCCCTCGCCGCCGCTCCATAGCTGCCGGATGTCCTCCTGCAGTCGCAGCGCGACGCCGAGGCTGCGTCCCGCCTCACGGCACGCCTCCTGCGCCACCGCATCCGCTCCCGCCGCCAGCGCGCCAAGCTGTGCCGCGCAGCCGAGCACCGCCCCCGTCTGCCGCTCGGCCATCGCGAGATACGCTTGCTTCGTGGCTGTAGGTTGTAGTTGCAGCGACAGGTCCTGCTGCTGCCCCTCGAACAGGTCCAGCGCGGCGTCGTCCATGACCATCGCCGATTCCAGCACCCGCTCCGGTTCCACGCCCTCCGCGTGCAGCAGCGTGAGCCGCGCGACCATGTGCAGCGCGTCGCCGACGTTGATGGCCTGCGCCGGCCCCCAGATCCACCAGCCGCTCGGCCGGTTGCCCTGCTCCGGCGCCCCCGATTGGATGTCCTCGTGGACGCGCGTAAATTCGTGCAGCAGTTCGACGGCAGTAGCGGACGCCAACGCGGCCGACGCATCGCCGGCAAGGGCCTCGCAGACGCCGAGGCACAGCGCGGCGCGCGGCCGCTCCGGCGCGAGCGACTGCACCATCCCCTGCTCGTCCACCCAGCCGAGCTGGTACTCCATCATGCGGTAGATCTGGTCCGCGCGGCTCTCGACCGCGTTCCGAAGCGCGGCTTCCACTGCTGCGGCGTGTCTGGTGATCAGGTCGGGCGTGGTCATGCGCTCGCCTCCGCCGGCCGTTCCCTAGCCACAGGCGCGCCCAAGACTCGCTCGATTTCCTCCTGCGACACTGCGCCCAGCCGCAGGATGCGAGGCTGCTCCGTAGTTACGTCCAGCACGGTTGACGACCTCCCCGCAGGCGAGGGCCCCGAGTCCAGCACGATGTCCACCGCCTCGCCGAGCGCCTCGCGGACGCCTGCTGCCGTGCGCGGCTCCGGTCCGCCGCTCCGGTTGGCGCTCGTGCCCGTGATTGGGCGGCCCAAGCCCTCTGCAAGCGCGCGTGGCACAGGGTGGTCGGGCAGCCGAACGGCCACCTTCCATCCTCGCGCCGTCACCAGCGGCGGCACCGCCTCAGACACGGGCAATACCAGCGTCAGCCCGCCCGGCCAGAATGCCTCGGCCAGCCGCAGCGCCGCGTCCGGCACGTCGGCGGCCACCATCGAGATCTGCTCCGCGTCCGAGATGAGCAGCGGCAGCGGCATGCCCTGCGGCCGCCCCTTCGCTTCGAACACGCGCTCGACGGCGGCCTCGTTCAGCGCGTCCGCGCCGAGCCCGTACAGTGTGTCCGTCGGGTACGCGACCAGCCCGCCGCCCCGCAGCGTCTCCACGGCGGCGGCTATGTCGGTTGTAGTTGAGCGTGACGTCATGAAGCCTGCTTCCGTATCTGATTCCGGCCCTCCGAGTATAGCATTTCCATCCAACTAAAATGCCAGCGCCGCCGCCCTCTTCCCTTACCCTGCCACAATTCCTCGCGCACAAGCCCCGCCCACGCTACGCTAAGACCATGTTCTTTGGGTCAAGCACAGCATGGGACATCACATGATGAGTGAAAATTGCACAAATATGGGCTCGACTTCAGCCGAAGGAGCCCCGTTCTCACCAAAAGGACGCCCGCATGTACCAATCGAGTCATATCTGAAATCGCCATTTTCGTATCTGACTCATCCCGCAAAGGTAAATAGGCAACGACTCGAATCGAATCCAATGGTGGAGTCACGGGCCCGCTCAAGGGTGACTTGGCGTTGAACATCGATGGTGCGCAAGCCGCTCCAAACTCGCCGCAAACGCGCTTCCACACAGCGCCCCTTATCGCGGAAAATGGTGGGGTAGCGCGTAGACGGAGAAAGGCGGGCGGTGCTACGCTTGCCCCACACTCCGCTACGATTTCCGCTAAGGGGGTTGTGTGAGCACGAGGCCCGAGCCCACAAGCCGCAGGGTCGCCACCACCGGCGACGTCGAGGTCTCCACCTACCTGGAAATCGCAGAGGAGAAGCTGGGGCAGACGACGGTCCCCGGCGAGACGGCCAGGGGCGATGACGAAGCCGTCGTGGTGCTCGACTTCGGCTCCCAGTTCAGCCGCCTCATCGCCCGCCGCGTCCGTGAGGCCCACGTCTACTGTGAGATCTTCCCTCACAACGCCCCGCGAGAGGCGCTGGAGCGGCTCAACGTCAAGGGATTCATCCTCTCCGGCGGCCCGGCCAGCGTCTTTGAGGACGGCGCACCGCAGCTACCGGCCTACGTGCTCGACAGCGGGCTGCCCGTGCTCGGCATCTGCTACGGCATGCAGCTTCTGGCGCACTCGCTCGGCGGCTCGGTAGAGGGGAGCGCCCAGCGCGAGTACGGCCACGCCGTCGTCCACCAGAACTCCGCCGGCCACCCGCTCTTCGACGGCCTGCCGTCGTCGATGCCCGTATGGATGAGTCACGGCGACAAGGTGACGGCGATGCCTCCCGGCTTCAACTGCCTCGGCTACACGGAGAACTCGCCCGTAGCCATGATGGGCAATGACGCCGGCGTCATCGGCCTGCAGTTCCACCCGGAGGTGGTACACACGCCCTCCGGCGCCCAGCTCATACGGAACTTCCTGTACGACGTCTGCGGCTTCGGGGGACTCTGGACGCCCGGCAACTTCATTGAGGAGAGCGTGTCCCGCATACGGGAGCAGGTCGGCGACGGCCGCGTCATCTGCGCCCTCTCCGGCGGCGTCGACTCCGCTATCACGGCCGCGCTCATCAACCGCGCAATCGGCGACCAGCTCACGTGCATCTTCGTCGATAACGGCCTGCTGCGCCGCGAGGAGGCCGAGCGGGTCGTCGGCACCTTCAAGCGCGCCATGTCCATCAACCTCATCCACGTGGACGCCACAGACCAGTTCCTCGACGCCCTGGACAGCGTCGTTGACCCGGAGCAGAAGCGCAAGAACATCGGCGAGACGTTCATCCGCGTATTTGAGGACGTGGCCGAGGAGATAGAGGACGTCGGCTTCCTCGCTCAGGGCACCCTCTACCCGGCCGTCATTGAGAGCACGTCCCACGAGACGGGCGCGGCTGCCAAGATCAAGACGCACCACAACGTCGGCGGACTTCCTGCCCACATGCGGCTGTCGCTTGTGGAGCCCCTGCGCTACCTCTTCAAGGACGAGGTCCGTGACGTCGGCCTCGCGCTAGGCATGCCGGAGGAGATCGTGTTGCGGCAGCCCTTCCCGGGCCCGGGCCTGGCCATCCGCATCATCGGCGAGGTGACCCGCGAGAAGCTCGAGGTGCTGCGCTCCTGCGACTGGATCGTCATGGACGAGATCAAGGGCGCGAACCTGTACCGCCAGCTCTGGCAGAGCTTCGCCGTGCTGACCGACACCCGCAGCGTCGGCGTCATGGGCGACCACCGCACCTACGGCTATCTCGCAGCCATCCGCGCCGTCACATCGGATGACGCCATGACCGCCGACTGGGCGCGTCTTCCGTACGAGGTCCTCGCCAAGATTTCCAGCCGCATTGTCAACGAGGTGCCGGAGGTCAACCGCGTGGTGTACGACATCACCTCCAAGCCCCCCGGCACGATCGAGTGGGAGTAGCCGCCGCATGCGCGTGATGGTCATCGGCAACGGCTCGCGTGAGCACGCCATCAATCCCCACCGTCATCCCCGCGAAAGCGGGGATCCAGGGTTCTGCATGGACAATGACGGCTGTCATCAAGTCTCCGTTCGTCTTGAGGGGAATCGAAGAGCCCGCCCCGCACTTGATACGGGGGCGAACCGAGACCTGGGCCAAAGAGGAGTAGCCGCACAATGCGCGTGATGGTCATTGGCAACGGCTCGCGTGAACACGCCATAGCGTGGAAGCTCCAGGCGAGCCCCCGCGTCACCGAGGTCTTCACCGCGCCCGGCAACGCGGGTACCACTCAACTGGGCGTCAACCTGGACGTGCAGCCCACAGACGTCGAGGGCCTGTTGGCCGCAGCGCGCGAACATGCTATTGACCTCACCGTCGTCGGGCCGGAGATGTCGCTGGAGGCGGGCGTTGTTGACCGTTTCGAGGCCGCGGGCATGCGCATCGTGGGCCCCACGCAGGCCGCGGCCCGCATCGAGTCATCCAAGGCCTTCGCCAAGCGGCTGATGGAGCGCCACGGCATCCCCACAAGCCGCGCGGAGGTGTTCTCCAGCTACGGCGAGGCTCGCGAGTACGTCTCCCTGGCGTCAGCCCCCATCGTCGTCAAGGCCGACGGCCTGGCCGCCGGCAAGGGCGTACGGGTGTGCGAGTCGACCGGGGAGGCCCTCGACGCGCTTCGGGAGGCCATGGAGGACCGCATATTCGGCGACGCTGGTCGGCAGGTGCTGGTCGAGGAATGCCTGATTGGGCAGGAAATCAGCGTCTTCACCTTCACCGACGGCGTCCATCTCAGCCCGCTCATGGCCGCGTGTGACTACAAGCGCATCGGAGACGGTGACATCGGCCTGAATACGGGCGGCATGGGCAGCTACAGCCCGCCGCTCGTGTGGAACGCGGAACTTGAGGCGCAGGTGATGTCGGAAGTCATGGCGCCCATCGTCCGTGCCCTGGCCGACGAGGGTTGTCCGTTCCGGGGCATCCTGTACGGCGGGCTCATGCTGACGGCAGACGGCCCCAAGGTTATCGAGTTCAACGCGCGGCTTGGCGACCCCGAGTCGCAGGCCGTCCTCCCTCGCATGGAGACGGACCTCTTGGACGTGCTGGAGGCCATAGTCGAGGGCACGGTGGACCGCGTGCCCATTGAGTGGTCGCCGAAGGCCGGCGTTGGCGTTGTGGTGGCGTCCGGCGGCTACCCGGAGGCCTACACGACCGGCTACCCGGTTTCGGGCTTGGATGACGTTGACGAAGAGGTTGCCGTATTCCATGCGGGCACGTCGACGTCCAACGATGGGAGCGTCGTGACCGCAGGCGGGCGCGTCCTTACGGTCTCGGCCATAGGCGAAACGCTGGAAGATGCCCGGTTGCGGGCGTACGAGAACGCGGCGCGAATCAGTTTCGAGGGCGCGTATTACCGCCGGGACATCGCGGCGCTCGCGCCGGCGGCGAGCGGGAGGTAGACCTTGCAGCAACCGGGGGAGCAGCCGGTACAGCAGATACCGACGGTGAATGATCTCATAGAGGAGCAGAGCGCCCGCAGGGCCTTTCTGGACCAGGTTGGCGTCTACTTCGTCCGCGACATCAATGACGTTGAGGCGGAGCGCTTCGCTAAGTCACTCTTGGTCATTGCGTCACACCTCAAGCGGTTGGGCGGCCAGCAACGTATCACCGTGTACATCAACTCGGGCGGCGGCTCAATGGGCGCCGGCTTCGCCATGATGGAGATGATGTACAAGATCAAACGGGACTTCGTGATCCCCGTCGATACGGTCGTTCTCGGCTACGCGTACTCCATGGGCGCAATCATGGCGCAGGCGGGCGACAGGCGGTCGATGGGCTTCTTTTCCACCATGATGCTGCACAGCGGCCAGTGGACGGTCGTAGGTGAGGACCAGAAAATCTTCGCCGACTACCAGAAGCTCGCCACGACGTACCAGCAGAAGATTGGCGAGCTGTTCCACAGGCGGACCGGTACGCACACGCCGCGTTGGTGGACGAACTTCGTATACTCGGGCCGCGACCGCTTCCTGTCCGCGACCGAGTGCCTGAAGCTGCGCCTCGTGGATGAGGTGTGCGAGTTCGACAAGTGCTACATCCTGCCGCCCGACGAAGGCGACAAGAGGAAGGCTATGTGAAGCCTACCTGGAGAGATCCTCTTCAAGCGAGTTTGTGCGAGTGGTAATCCGAGGGGTATGGAGTGATGGAGAGCCGCACAACTGACAATGACATCATTCACCTGCTCCGAGTCAGGAGCAACTCAGCGCCTTCTAGTATTGATCCACTTTACGCAATGTGCGGTAAAGGTGGGAAATTGGACCGCGCCGAAACGATTGAAGGAGGAATAGTTGAGAGCAAGCTCAGTTGGCCATTCAAGCCACTTTTCCTCACTGGAGACTTGGCGCAAGTCACTTGCGAACGTTGTATCACATTGAAGGATGAGTACCAAGCTGAATTCAGGAAGCATGAGATTGCTCAAGGCTTGCGATGTGCCAGTTGCGACCACAGCAACAGCCTGCATATTGAACAAGAGGGGCCAAAACACTATGGTCAGAAGTCTAGGTTTTCATGCCGAATACCCAATTGCTCTTGCCAAGACTTCGCCGATGCACGTCCCGGGCTGTACAAGGAGAGTTGGATTGACGGTGCCGAGATGATTGTTGGTGGTTTCGTGAAGGCTGTAGTAGTTGTTTGGGTTGCGACAGACATCATTGGGAGGATTGTTGACTAGCAGTACCATAAGTCCCGTATGCCCTACCTATTCATCAACTTTGAGACGCCAGTTGGATTCGATAGGTAGAAATCGCATTTGTATGGCCCATATCTCCAAGTTCGTATCTTCACCGGAACCACGTTACCGAGGCTCTGATTTACACGGATGGAGGTAGATGAAGCAAGCCATGGAACAGAAACCGCTAGTAGGAGTCCTCGTCGGCAGCCGCACCGACGAGCCGCGTATTGAGGACGCGTTCAAGGTGCTGAACGACATGGGCATCCCGTACGAATACAACGCAATGTCTGCGCACCGGTCGCCGGGACGCGTGATGGAGTACGTCACAACGGCGGAGGAACGCGGCATCGAGGTGATCATCGCGGCGGCGGGCGGATCCGCGGCGCTGCCGGGCGTGGTGGCGTCGTGGACGACGCTTCCCGTCATCGGCGTGCCGTTGCCCAGCAGTGACATGCAGGGCATCGACGCGCTGTACACGATTGCGCAGATGCCGCCAGGCGTCCCCGTAGCGTGCGTAGCTATCGGCGCTTGGGGAGCGCGCAACGCTGCGTATCTGGCCGCGAGCATCCTCGGGCTCAAGCACGAGACGATTCGAAACGCCTACGCCAAGTACCGCGAGGGGCTGCGCAACGGATGAGCAACCCCCGCGTGGTGGTGTTGGTGGACTTCGACGGCACGGCCGCCGCGCAGAACGTGGCGGAGTCGCTGCTCGAGCGCTATGGCGGTGAGACAATTTCTGACGGCGAGACGTGGAAGGCGCACCGCGAGGCCTTTCGCAAGGGCGAAATGACCCTGCGTGAGTACCAGGAGCGCGCCTTCAACGGCGTTGATGTCACATTGACGGAGATGAGCGAGGGCCTAAAGGGGTTATGCTGGCCCCGTGAAGGCTTTGAAGAGTTCGTATTCTTTTGCGATACAAACGATATTCAAATGATTATCGTTACCAATGGCCTGCACTTTTATGTTGACTCCGTATTGGATCACGCCGGCCTGGACCGCCTTGAGGTGTGCGCGGTGGGCTGCGCCGGCCCGCCTGGCCGCCTCCGCTACTGGTACCCCTACGAGACGGCGGAGTGCTGGGAGTGGGGCAACTGCAAGTGCCGCGTCCTGGAAGAGTCACGTAGCCGAGGTGACGTCAAGACCGTCATGATCGGCGATGGCTACTCCGACTACTGCGCGGCGCGGCTCGCCGACGTCTCCTTCGCCCGCGCCACGATGCGCACCCACTGTGACGCCAACGGCGTCCCCTGCATCCCGTTCGAGGACTTCCATGACGTGCTCGCCGCCTTCAAGGCGGGCATTCCCGGCGTCTGGCAGCCGCCGTCAACAGAGCGGCCGCCCCCCTAGTCCCTCGCGCCCAACGGACTTAGCCCACCCCCATCCTCACCCCCCAAACCGCCCCCTTCACCCCCTTGAATCCCCTCGCTAGGCGCAATGTGCCATGCTATCCTAGATGTGGCCGACTTCTCCCCCAGAGGTTATGTCGTGATTGAAAGGTACTCGCGGCCCGGCATGAAGCGCGTGTGGTCTGACGACAACGCCTTCGCGCTGTGGCTGCGCGTCGAAATCGCCGCATGCCAGGCATGGTGCGACCTCGGCGTCGTGCCGCCGGAGGACATGGCCCTCATACGCGGAGCAACCTTCAACCGTGCCTCCTACGACAGGTGGTTTGATGAGACCAAGCACGACCTCGTCTCCTTCACCCGCGCCGTATCCGAGAGCCTCGGGCCGGAGTCGCGCTGGGTCCACTACGGCCTCACCTCCAACGACGTCAAGGACACCGCCCTCGCCATGCAGATGACGGAGGCCTGTGACCTCATCGATGACGACATCGAGCGCTTCCAGGGCGCGCTGGAGAAGCAGGCGCTGGCCTACAAGGACACGCCGTGCATCGGCCGGTCCCACGGCGTCCACGCGGAGCCTATGAGCTTCGGCCTGAAGCTGGCGCTCTGGTGGAGCGAGATGGGCCGCAACCGACAGCGGCTGGCGGAGACCCGCTCTCGGGTGAACGTCGGCATGATCTCCGGCCCCGTCGGCACCTACGCCGGCATTCCGCCGGAGATTGAAGCGTCGGTGTGCGAGCAGCTTGGCCTGACGCCCGTGGCCGTCTCCAACCAGATCATCCAGCGCGATCGCCACGCCGAGTTCGTGCAGACGCTCGCCCTCATCGGCGCCACGCTGGAGAAGATAGCAACGGAAGTTCGGGCCCTTCAGCGCACGGAGGTCCGCGAGGTGCAGGAGCCGTTCGGCGAGCCGGGCTACGTCACCAAGGGCTCCTCCTCCATGCCGCACAAGCGCAACCCGGAGCTGTCGGAGCGCGTCTGCGGCCTCGCGCGGCTCGTTCGCGGCTACGCCATGACGGCGCTCGAGAACGTCGCCCTGTGGCACGAGCGCGACATCTCGCACTCCTCGGCCGAACGCATGGCGCTGCCTGACGCGGCCCTCGCCATTGACTACATGCTGGATCTGATGACCGGCATCATCGGCGGGATGCGAGTGGACACGGCGCAGATGATGCGCAATCTGGAACTGACGCGCGGGCTCGTGTTCTCGCCGCGCGTGATGCTCGCCCTCGTCGAGGCCGGCATGGATCGCGCCGAGTCCTACGACCTCGTCCAGGAGCACACCACGCGTTCGTGGGACGGCGAGGAGGACTTCCGTGACCTGCTCCGCGCCGACGAGCGCGTTACGGCGTCGCTGCAGGGCGATGCGCTGGAGTGCCTCTTTGACTACGGCTACTACCTGGGCCACGTGGACCACATCTACAAGACCGCGGGCATCGGCGCCGCACACTCCCCTTCCCCCATCATGGGGGAAGAGCCTGCCCCGTACTCGATACGGGGTCGGGATGGGGGGGCGTTCCCCGTTCGCCCCGGGCCTGTCGAAGGGCAAAACGAACGGACTGTGGAAGCCGGATAATCCTTGGAAACACAGGGGGAAACTGTGGAAGCCATAGCTGAGACCAGCCTTCCTAACCAGATACACCGCGGAAAGGTGCGCGACACCTATGACCTCGGCGGCGGCCTGCTGCTGATGGTCGCCACGGACCGCATTTCGGCCTTCGACGTCGTGTTGCCCACGGCCATTCCGGAGAAGGGCGTCGTTCTCTCCAACATCTCCGCCTTCTGGTTCGCCATGACGGCGGGCAGCATGCCCAATCACTTCATCTGCATGGCCAACGACGCGGCGAGCGTCCCTGGCGTCTCGCTGCCGGACATCCCCGCCGAGGTCGCTCGCCGCGCGATGGTCGTCAAGCGCGCCCAACGCCTCGACGTCGAGTGCATCGCCCGCGGCTACATCACCGGCTCTGCGTGGGGCGAGTACCGCAAGAGCGGCACGGTGCACGGCATGGCGATGCCGGCGGGCCTCGTCGAGGGCGACAAGTTCCCCGAGCCCCTTTTCACCCCGACGACCAAGGCGGAAGAGGGCCACGATATGCCCATGTCGCTGCAGGAGCTCGGCAACCTGGTGGGCGGGGAGACCGCGCGGCTGCTCGGCGAGAAGACTGTCGAGCTCTACGCCGCTGCCGACGCCTTCGCCCGCGATAAGGGCATCATCATTGCGGACACCAAGCTGGAGTTCGGGCTGCTGGATGGTCGGGTCATCGTCATCGATGAGATGCTGACGCCGGACTCCAGCCGCTTCTGGGACGCCGAGGGCTACGCCCCCGGCAAGAGCCAGCCCAACTACGACAAACAGTACGTGCGGGATGCGCTGACCGACATGGGGTGGGACCGGGAACCCCCGGCGCCGGAGCTTCCGGACGACGTCGTCGATAAGACCCGCACCCGCTACTTGGAGGCATACCAGCGCCTCACCGGGCAACCCCTTCCCTAGAGGAGCGACGTGGCAAGAGAGCGATCAAATCGGAGAATATCGGAGACTGAGCGGCGGAAGGCCAGGCAGTCCCGGAACAAGCAGAAGAACAAGATAATGCGCATCCTCGCCGGTGTGGGCATGGGTGTGCTCGCCGTGCTCATCATCGCCGGGCTGGCGCTGCCTTCATTTGGCACAGGGGGGTCGACGGGACCCGACGACTTCCTCGAACGCGGCGGCTTCCTCGCGCGGCCGGCGCCCGGGCCCGGCGTCGAGGTCGAGGACCAGGGCCGCTTGCATCTTGCCGGCCTCAGCGACAGGGTGGACCCCGGCTACTACATCACCTATCCCCCCACGTCGGGCACACACTCGCCTACATGGGAACGGTGCGGCCTCTTCACGGAGCCGGTCCTCGATGAGATTCAGGTGCACAATCTTGAACATGGCTTCGTCAACATCCTCTACAACTCGGACGACCCTGTCTTTGTTGGACAGCTCGAAGCGGCGGCGCGCGGCCTGCCTGACTGGCCCAACTACTATATGTTCGCGCCGTACCCGAACATGGACTCCCCCATCGCGCTGACGGCGTGGAACCGCCTGCTCTTGCTGGACTCCGTGGATGAGGACGCCATGCGGGAGTTTGCGGACGCCTACCAGGCGCGCGGCCCGGAGGTTGCCCGCGGCTGCGACGCGCCCGGGCTCATGGCCCAGGGCGTCCCCGACCCGACGGCGACCCCGCAGGGAGGGACCCCCACCCCGGAGCCCGCTGGGACCCTCACCCCGCAGGATGGGACCCCCGCGGCGAGCGGCGGGTAGCTGCCATGCGCTACCTCGCCAGGGTCTATGTGACGCTCAAGCCCACGGTGAACGACCCCCAGGGCATAACGGTGTTGGGCGCGCTCAAGAACCTGGGGTTCGAGTCGCCCTTGAGCATGCGTGTCGGCAAATACCTGGAGGTCGGGCTGGAAGCGGCGTCGCAGGACGAGGCGCGTGAGCAGGTCGACAGCATGTGCAAGACCCTCCTCGCCAATACCGTCATTGAGCAGTACCGCTTTGACCTGGAGGGGACAGGGGCGTAGGGGCTGCGCTTGTGGTTGACCCCTATGCAGGTGGGATGGGGAACGCCCCAACCCTGCCACCGTCCTCTTGCCCTGACGCCGATGATCCCGATACCCTCTTCCCATGTGCAGTGCAATCAAGGGCATCAAGTGGGGGAGCGCCGAACTCGCTTCCGCTATCGCCAACCGGCGCACCTTTCGGGCCATTGCAGATATGAGTTGTTTTCCAGATAAGGCGCATCTTTTCGTAGTTGAGAAGGTCCTAAACAGCTATGAATTGACTTCCGGGAACAATTCACCGCCCACAAACCCCTCGCCCTGAGCATGGAGGCATGGGCGCACCCTGCCGCGACGGCGAGGGCTCCCACCTTGCCCGTCGTGACACCCCGCAACATGGGACCGTCGCGCCGCCACTCCAAAGTGGGGCCGCCACTTGACAGCCCCAAAACCGCATCTGTACCATCATTGAGGAATTAGCAAACCATCCCTGAGAGTGCTAACTCCGTTCTATGTTCAAAAATATCATCAAAGGAGTGGGTATGGGCCGGACATTTGCACCGCTGAGCGACAGGGTTCTTGTGAAGCCCGTGGAGCGGGAGGAACAGACCAGGAGCGGCATCTTCCTGCCGGACACCGCGCAGGAGAAGCCGCAGGAAGGGCGCGTTGTTGCCGTGGGACCCGGCAGGCGCAACGATGAGGGCAACCGCATTGAGTTGGACGTGCAGGTTGACGACATCGTCCTCTACGCCAAGTACGGCGGCACGGAGATCAAGGAAGAGGGCGAGGAGTACCTGCTCCTGGCGGAGCGGGACATTCTGGCAAAGGTCTCCTAGCCACGTCCGCAACCGGAATAAGCTAAGAAACGAAAAGGAGTCGTAATGGCTAAGCAGTTGCTCTTTTCTGAGGATGCGCGAAAGCGCCTCAAGTCCGGGATTGACATGTTGGCGGACTCCGTCAAGGTCACTCTGGGCCCCGGCGGGCGCAACGTGGTGCTGGACAAGAAGTTCGGCCCCCCGCAGGTGTGCAGTGACGGCGTCACCATCGCCAAGGAGATCGAGCTGGAGGAGCCCTTTGAGAACATGGGCGCCCAGCTGATCAAGGAGGCCGCAAGCAAGACCAACGACGCCGCCGGTGATGGCACCACCACCTCCGTCGTGCTGGCCCAGGCCATCATCCAGGAGGGCTTCAAGAACGTGGCCGCCGGCGCAGACCCGATGGCCATGAAGCGCGGCATCGAGCAGGCAGTCGGCGCTATAAAGGGCGAGATCAAGGACATGTCCAGCCCCGTCGAAGGCCGGGCCCAGATCTCCCAGGTCGCTTCCCTCTCCGCACACGAGAACAAGATCGGCGAGCTTATCGCCGAGGTCATGGAGAAGGTCGGCAAGGACGGCGTCATCACCGTTGAAGAGTCCCGCGGTCTGGAGAACGAAACGGAGTTCGTCGAGGGCATGCAGGTCGACCGTGGCTACATCAGCCCCTACTTTGTAACGAACTCCGAGCGCATGGAGGCGGTCCTGGATGACCCCTACATCCTCATTACCGACAAGAAGATCTCCGCTATGAACGATCTGCTCCCTGTGCTGGAGCGGGTGCTCCAGGTCAGCAAGAACCTCGTCATTGTTGCTGAGGACCTGGAAGGCGAGGCCCTGGCCACCCTCGTGGTCAACAAGCTGCGCGGCACGCTGAGCTGCCTGGCCATCAAGGCCCCCGGCTTCGGCGACCGTCGCAAGGCCATGCTTGAGGACATCGCCATCCTGACCGGCGGCACCGTCATTAGCGAGGACGTCGGCCGCAAGCTGGACAGTGCGACTGTCACTGACCTTGGCCGAGCCCGCCGCGTCACCGCCAACAAGGACGAGACCACCGTCGTCGAGGGTCACGGCTCAGAGGAGAACATCCAGAACCGCATCAGGCAGATCCGTGCGCAGATTGAGGAGACCACCTCTGAGTTTGACCGTGAGAAGCTGCAGGAGCGCATGGCCAAGCTGTCCGGCGGCGTTGCCATCATCAAGGTGGGCGGCGCCACGGAGGTCGAGCTCAAGGAGAAGAAGAACCGCGTTGAGGACGCCCTGTCCGCCACCCGTGCGGCCGTCGAGGAGGGCATCGTGCCCGGCGGCGGCGTTGCGCTGGTGCGCTGCCAGAAGACGCTTGAGGAACTGATGGGCAACTTAGAAGGTGATGAGCGCACCGGCGTCTCCATCGTCCGCAAAGCGCTGGAGGAGCCCGTCAAGCTCATCGTCGAGAACGTCGGCGGCGAGGGCGCAGTTATCTTGGAAGCCGTCAAGGGCCAGCAGTCCGACTGGGGCTTCGACGCCGAGCGCATGGCCTACGGCAACATGCTCGAGTTCGGCATCATCGACCCCGCCAAGGTTACCCGGTCCGCCCTGGAGAACGCGGCGTCCGTCGCGGCGATGGTCCTCACCACGGAGTCCATGGTGACGGACATCCCCCAGAAGGAGCCTGCCATGGCGGCTCCGCCCATGGACTACTAAGTCCCCACTCGTGTCCATCACGGAGGGGCCCCTTGCCGCAAGGGGCCCCTCCTCACATGCACCCCCATACCGGCGAATGCCGGTATCCAGACGCCCGGGGAGCGAGGATGGTCGTTCGCCCTGAGCCTGTCGAGGGGCGGCCTCCAACGGATTCCACCACAAGGAGCGGCAGATGACGGAAGACAAGTCCCTCACTGCAGAGGCCCGCAGGTCGCTCATGGGGCGCGACATCCCCCCCGCCGTCATGGACGTCGAGCGCGGCCACGTCCGTCGCTTCGCCGAGGCCATCGGCGACGACAGCGATCGGTGGGCGGACACCGCGCCGCCGACGTTTCTGCGAGTGATGCTGTCGGAGTTGCCGTCGGCGCCGGAGCTGGAGGCGTTCCCGCAGATGCTGGACGGCGGCAGCGATTGGGAGTACGGCGCGCCGGTGAATGTCGGCGACACCATCACGGCCGCCACGCGCTTTGCCGGCGTGAACCAGCGCAATATCGGCGTCGGCCCCGCTGTCTTCCTGCAGATAGAGACGCGATACACAAACCAGCGCGGCGAGTGGGTGGCGACGCAGAGGAATACCCTCATTCGGTACTAGGGGGCAGGGCATGGCCGACACACCGTTCTGGGACGACGTAAAGGTGGGGCTGGAGCTGCCCGCCCTTGTGAAGCGACCCTCCACCCGGCAGCTCGTCAAGTACGCGGGGGCGTCCGGGGACTTCTATGAAGTGCATTATGACAAGGACTTTGCGGTGGACATTGGGTTGCCCGGGATCATCGTGCACGGGGCGCTCAAGAACGCCTGCCTCGCCCAGGTGGTGACTGATTGGATGGGCCCCGTTGGCGTCCTGCGCAAACTCTCGGTCCGCTACCGCGGCACCGACGTGCCTGACGACGACCTAACCTGCTCCGGCCGCGTGACCAAGATGTACGAACAGGATGGGGCGTACCTCGTCGATTGCGCGCTGGCGTTGGAGAACAGCCAGGGCGAGCAGACCACTACGGGCACAGCGACGGTACAGCTACCCTCGCGCGGTGGCTAAGGGGCCGCTTCCTTCGCCTGCTCCCTTGCCTCGCGCTCCTGCTGTTCCTGCTGCAACTCCGCCCAGCGGTCGCGCTTGAGCTCCATGTAGAAGAACTCCCAACCGCTCCGCTTTACGGGCCGGATGATCTGGAAGCCGCACTTCTCAAAGGAACGCTGGGCCCGGTGGTTCCAGTCCAGTGTGTGGAGATAGACACGCTTGACGGGCATATGTGTGAACATGTAGTAGAGCAGCAGTTGGACGGCCTCGGTGCCGTAGCCGCCGCCCCAGTAGTCGCGGTTCCCCAGCAGGATGCCGAGCTCGGCCGTCCCGCGGAAATAGTCCATGTCGTAGTACATGCAGTTGCCGATGTGGACGCCGTCATGCGTGTCAACACCGAAGCGGCGCGAGAAGGCGCTGGGGTACTCCAGCTCCCGCTTGTACTGGCGAAGGAACTCCTGAAAGTCTATGCGCAGCGGCGCGGCCGCGTCCAGGCGGGCCAGTTCCGGGTCCTGCCGCCAGGAATGGTCCTCCTCAGCGTCAGAGAGGCGCTTTTCCCGGATGCACACCTTCTCCCCGGCCATGAGAAACTCTTCAGGTTCCTGCCTCCTCATCGCCGCGTGCGGGCCTCCGCCCCAATCCCACCCAGCTTTGCCAGCGCCTTCTCCAGTGTGCGCGCCTCGTTGGGATATTGCAGGATGGCGAGGGCCTCCTCGCCGGAGAACCAGCGCACCTCGTCGAACTCGGCGTCATGCTGCTCGGTGCCGCCGCCGATGGCTCGCATGAGGAAGTAGTGGACGACCTTGCGGCAGCGGACGCCGGCGGGGGGGCGCATGAACCAGTAGGTGATTGAGCCGATGGGGGCTTCAATCTCCACCTGGAGACCGGTCTCCTCGGCTACCTCGCGGAGCGCAGTCGACTCCGTGGACTCGCCCTCTTCAGGCGTGCCCTTGGGAAGGCTCCACTTGCGGGGGGTATCCCTGCCGCAGAGCACGGCTTCAACAACGCCATCCCGGACCCGGCAGACCACGCCGCCGGCGGAGGTGTGGTGCTCTACTCTTCCGCGCATCGTCATAGTTCACACCATATGAGGATAAGGGACGTGTGACCAAGCTGCTGCGCCATTATCGCCCATAGGTTCCCCGCACTTCAACCCAAGGGAGCGCGGTAGCTACTCGCCCGGTTTGTGCGTATAGTGGAGCGGCTGACTGGAAGGAGGTTGGCTTGGCTGACCAACGGGCAGTGTTTGCGGTGGACCTGGGCGGCACCCGGATGCGCGGGGCGCTGATCTCGCCGGAGGGCGGCGTCCTCGTGCGCGATGTCGTGCCGACGCAGGCGTCTCGGGGCGAGCCGGCGGCGATGCGGCGGCTTGCCGGGCTGCTGGAGCGGATGACGGCGGATGCGCCCGGCGTTGAGGTTGCCGGCATAGGCATGGCGCTGGCGGGCCCCGTCGATCCGGTGGCCGCCACGGTGCACAATCCGCCCAACCTGCCGACTTGGGACGGGACGTCGCCCACGGCCGATCTTTCGTCCAACGTCGGCGTGCCAGCTTGGGTGCACAACGACGCCTCCCTCGCCGCGCTGGGCGAGTACGTCTACGGCATTGGCCAGGGGATGAGCAATCTGGTCATGGTGACGCTCGGCACGGGTGTCGGCGGGGGGCTGGTGCTTGACGGGAAGGTGTACGGCGGCCTGCGCGGGTTCGCGGGGGAGATCGGCCACCTCGTCGTCGAGCCGGCGGGCCCGCTGTGTCCCTGCGGCGGCTGCGGCTGCCTGGAGGTGATGGCATCGGGAACGGCGCTGGCGCGCATGGCTCAGGAGCGGCTGGAGGCCGGCGAGTCCAGCATCGTGCTGTCGATGGCGCGGGGGGAGATTTCGCGGGTGCGCGCTGAAACGCTGGTGCGGGCGGAAGCGCGGGCTGACCGTCTCGCAAGCGAGGTGCTTCGCGCGGGGGGGCGCTACCTGGGCATAGGCATTGCTACGCTGCGAAGCGTGCTGGACCCGGAGATGATCGTCATCGGCGGCGGCGTGGCGAGCAACTCGCATATTTTCTGGCCGGCGATGGCAGCCTCGGCGAGGTCGCACGGCATGCGCGGCGACAAGGGGGCGTTGCCAGTGACGCCGACAGTGTTGGGCGACGACGCGGGGCTGCTGGGCGCGGCGGCGATGGCTTGGGGCGAACTTGGGGTGGGGCCAAGCTACTTGAAGTGAAGCGGGTCCTCTTCCAATTCCAGGGACTTCAGGGCCTCACTGGCTGTCTGCGACATGGTCTCGTCTTCCGAGCGGGCGCACATCCTGAGGGCCTTCTTGGCGACGCTCCCGCCGATGGCACCAAGCGCGTTGATGGATGACAGGCGCACTTGCATGTCCTCGTCCTTCAGCAGGGGCAGCAAGTGCGGGATCATCTCCTCTGAGCCGAGCTCGCCGCATGCCTGCGCGGCCTCGTAACGCATGGCCGGCTCCTCCCGCTCCAGGGCGCTCTGGATGACTGATACCCACTCGGGGTTGGCGTTGCGGCCCATGGCGTAGATGGCGCTCTGCTGCATGCGCGGGTCGGGGTGCCGGTAGGCCCAATGGATGAGCTGCAGAATCTTGGCGTCGCTGAAGACGCCGGCGGCTTCGAGCGCCCGGCGCCGCAACTCCACGGGTCGGCCCTCGTCCTCAACGAGGGGCAGCAACGCCGACTGGATGCGGATACGGTCGTTGGGGAGCAGCTTGCCGTCCTCGGCCTGCTCCGCGTACTTGCCCATTGCCTGAGCAGCGGCGGTGCGGACCTCTACCGATGGGTCGTATTGGAGGAGCCGAAGGAGGGTTGTCATCAGGGGCCGCTCGTCGCACTCCCAGAGGCCGTAGACGGCCTTGGCGCGAACCTGTTCACCGTCGTCCTTCAGGGCCAGCTTGAAGATCTGGCTGAAGTCGAGATCGACGTTGTCTTCGCTGGTCTCGACGAGGCGGGACACGAGCAGGAGGCGGCGGTCCGGCGCGATGCGCGGCCAGGCGCCGCGGACCAACTCTATCTCCTCAGGGGCGAGGCTGGACAACTCCACCAGTTCGGCGTACCGAATAGATCCGCCGTCCTGCACCAGCTCTTCAAGATAGGTTGTCAGCGTCACGCCTGCCTCCTATCCCCTAGAGGATACGGAAACGCCGTTGCAGCAGAGGGCGGGGGTCTGCAGCGACCCGCCGACCCACTCCGGCTCCGACCCCAACGCGCTCAGCGCCTCCAGAATAGCGTAGACGTTGCCGGCGACCATTGTGTCCTTGACCCTGCCGGTCACCTCGCCGTTCTCCACGGCATAGCCCAGGAGGACATTTGCGGAGAAGTCGCCGCCAAGGATGTTGCCCTGACCGGCGCCCAGGAAGGATTCTACCACCAACGCCTTCCCGTGCCCGGCAATCATCCCGGCGAAGGTGGTGTCACCCGGCTCTATGATGATGACGCTGGCGCCCGGGCCCGGCTGGCTCGCGAGCCCCCGGTGCGCGCTGCCCGTTGTTGTGGCGCCCGCTTGCCCGGCGGTCTGCAGGTCATACAGGAAGTTGGCGATGACACCCTGCTGCACCAGCGGGAAGCGAGTTGCCGGCACGCCTTCATCGTCAAAGGTGCGGCTGCCGGGGACAAAGGGGTTTGTGGGGTCGTCCCAGACGGTGATGCGCGGGTCGAGGATGCGGCTGCCCAGCTTCTCTATGAGCGGCGACGACTTCTGCACGATGTTGCGGCCGTTGAACCCCGCGAGCAGCGGCCCGAGCAGCAGCCCGGCGACAGCCTGCGGGGTGAAGATGACGGGCACCTGCCCTGTCGGCGCGGACGCTACGCGCTCGGCCCACTGGAGCTTGCGCGTCAGTGCGGCGATGACGCCGTCCGTGTCCAGGTCCGGCTTGCATGAGCTTGTGCGCCCGTAGACGAAGAGCATGTCCGTGTCCCGCACAAGGGTGCCCTCAACGCCGAGGCCCACGCTGCTGGAGGTCTCCTCCGCCACGAGGCCCTTGCTGTTGAGCAACCGCGTGGTCGAGACGCCCTGGGAAACGCGGCCCTCCCAGACAACATCCGGAAAATCCGAGTGCATCTTCTCAATGAGCGCGCCGCCAACCTCAACGAGGGACGCGGACTGCAGGGCGGCAGCGCCCTCGTCGTACGTGGGCACATGGGTGTACTCGCTCGCGTCAGGGAAGTCCATGTGGGCGCGCGCGCCGAAGGGCAGCATCTCCACCGCGCGGGCGACCAGCCCATCCTGATCGTCCATGTCCGTGGTTGACGAGAAGCCGATGCGGCCATCCTTGATGATGCGCAAGGCCATGCCGCTCGAATCCCGTGTGTCGACGCTCTTCAGCCGGTTGGCCTCATAGGACACTGGGATGCTGCGGCTGCTGACGGAGAAAACCTCCGCCTGGTCCGCGTGCCGACGCGCGAGGGCCAGTACCTCTTCTTCCCGCATCCTATCGCCCTCCCACGAGGCAGTTGCGCAGCCGGATGTGGGGGCTGCCGTTGGACACGGGCAGCGGAGACTGTCCGCCCTTGCCGCAGCCGCCGCCTTCGTTCATCTCCAAGTCGTTGGCGACGCCGTCCAGGTTCTCCAGCGTGGAGAAGACGTTGCCGGAGAGCATGACGGGCCGGACAGCCTCCTCAATGCGGCCATCGCGGATCATGTACGACTCGCCAGCGGAGAAGGTGAACTGCTCCATGCTGGTCATGCCGCCGTACCAGTTGCTGCAGTACACACCCTCCTTGACGCCCTGTAGCAGGTCTTCAAGGGTGGCCTCTCCCGGCTCGATGATGGTGTTGGTCATGCGGACGATGGGCGGGAACTGATGACCGATGGCGCGGGCATTGCCCGAGGGGGTCTCGCCCATCCTGGCGGCGGTCTCCCGGGAGTGGAGACGCCCGACGAGCACGCCCTCGCGGATGAGGTCCGTGCGGTTGGACTCCACGCCTTCCTCATCGTACTGGAAGCTGCCGCGGAGGGCAGGGATCTTGGCGCCGTCGACGATGTTCAGGTGATCGCCACCGAAGCGACGGCCGAGCACCATGACCTCGCGCAACTTGGGGTTCTCGTAGACGTGGTCGGCCTCGGACAGATGGCCAAAGGCCTCGTGGACGAAGACGCCGGCGAGGATGGGGTCCAGGATAACGGTGTACTCACCGCCTTTGACCTGAGGCGCCTTAAGGAAATCGACGGCCTTCTGCGGCAACTCGGCGACGGTCTCGTGCATGCGGTGCACAAGGCCAAAGTCGCCAAGGCTGCCCATGCTGATGCTGGCCTGCTGCACCTCGCCGCCGGCCCGCGCGACGGCGCTGGCCCAGAAGTTCACGTCGATGCGGGCCTGCTCGGTGTAGGTGCCCTGCGTGTTGCCGTAGTACATGGTCCGGTGACCGTCTGCATACCGCAGCGACGAGGTCTGGATCTCCGGCCCGCCCCACAGCAGGTCAAGGTACTCTTCCAGGATGCGGTGCTTGTCGGCAAGGGAGACCTGCGCGGGGTCGTGGACGACGTGGGGAGGGACGATGGCAACCACCGGTGGGGCGTCAGCCAGCCCGGTCTTCTCATTGCCCACCATGCGCGCCTGCTCAACGGCCTGCACCGCCTTGGCCCGCAGGTCGTCGAGACTGTTGAAGGATGCGAAGCCCCAGCCGCCCTTGACGCAGGCGCGGACGTTCCCGCCCTTACCCGTGCTGTGGCCGATCTCGTCCAGTTCACGGCCGCGGAAGGCGATGTTGGTGGATTCCCGCTCCTCTATGCGAATCTCCACGTAGTCAGCGTTGAGTCCCTTCAACGCGCTCTCTATGAGGTCCCGCATGGCACTCCCCTTCATGTAATGCGCGCCATTATAGCAACGCGCCTCTACGCTGGGTAGGCGCGGACGCGCCTCCGCTAGATACAGTTATGTCATTCCTGCAAGTCGGGCGGCAATGCGAAGGAGCCGCCGTCGGACGGAGGAAAGTCGATGACGGCCTTGACGGCGTCGTGGTTGAGCGGGCCGTAGATGTGCGGGAAGGTCTCGTCAGAGCCGGGCGCCTTGTCGTACTGGATGACGGACATGACGTCGCTGGTGTCGATGCTCAGCAGCACCAGATCGTCCTGCCCGGTGAACCTGGTGTTCGCAACGCCCAACACCTGCTCTTTGATCGAGCAGTGGATGAAGCCCTCGGCCCGCAAGCTCTCGTGGGTGTACTGGCCGCGAGGGATGGACCGCCGCCAGAGCTCACGGGTGGTGATGTGAAAGATAGTCGCCATGGTGTTTGCTCCCAGAGTGGGTGATTGGCGCGCCGGGGCGGTCCTGCCCCTTGCGCCCATAGCCTGCTCAGAGAATGAGACGCTGGCGCAGGGGCAGTATATGCCCCGTTTACGGCCCCGGCAACCGCCGCGGCTACTGATCGACGGCTTCTCGCTCACGGCCGCGCCACGCGGCGAGTCCGAAGAGGCGGACGGCCACCCAGATGACGGGCCACAGCCTAGAACCCGTCACCTTCAGCGCCTCACGGAAGATGGCATCGGCCTGCGACCGCGTGAAGCCATGCCGCCGCCCCACGACGGAGTAGAGGAAGTCATGAATGACGGCGGCGCGGGCCGTGCCTCTCCAGCTCAACACGAGCCAGCGCCCAAACCAAGGAACGCTGGCGAGGTCCGTCTCAAAGCCTGCCGGAACCTCAACGATGTTGTCGCTGTTCGCCGCGCCGACGTGGTACTCGAGTGGTTCCGCCAGGCTCCAAGTTGATCCGTTTTTGTTCAACCGGATGGTCAAGTCTCCGAGTATTCGCGCCATAACCTGCTCCTTTCGCCCAAGCGTTTTGTGTACCATGATGCTGCCACGCCGGTTGCGTTTCGCGCAGCATCCCCATGTCAGGGTCAGAGGAAGCAAATGCCCGTCAAAGAACGCCGCCCACGCCGACCGCGCTCGCCGAGGAAGCGCGCCGCCGAGGTGCAGGCGCTGCTGGAGGCGCAGCAGGGGCGGGCCGAGTGGTCGCCGCGCTATGACCCGGTGACGGAACTGGTCTTCACAATTCTGTCGCAGCACACGTCTGACGTGAACTCGGAGCGGGCAGGGCACCGGCTCAAGGCGGCCTACCCATCGTGGGACGCGATAGCAGACGCTGAACCGGAGGAGATCACGCCGTACGTGCTGTCGGCTGGGCTCGCAAAGCAAAAGGTGCCGCGGATCCAGGAGACGCTGAAGCAGGTGCGCGACATGACGGGGGGCTTCGATCTTTCCTTCCTGGCGGAAATGCCGATGGAAGAGGCGAAGGCGTGGCTGAGGGCGCTGCCGGGCGTTGGGCCGAAGACAACAGCCATCGTCCTTTGCTTCGCGCTTGGGATGCCGGCCATGGCGGTCGACACGCACGTCCACCGTGTCTCGAAGCGGCTGGGGCTCATCGGGCCAAAGGTGTCCGCGGAAAAGGCGCACGACGTGCTGGAGGCACTGGTGGCGCCGGAGGACGTCTATGCCTTCCACGTCGCGCTGATATCGCATGGGCGGCAGGTGTGCAGGGCGCTGCGGCCGCTGTGCGCCGGCTGCGTTCTTCGCGACGGCTGCCCGGCGAGGCGAGAGTAATCGGAAGCAACGCGGTCCGGCAATTCAGACCGCGTCCTGATACGGGAGTCAGGTTTGAGAAGAAGGCTAGTTGGCCGCTGGCAGCGAGTCTTCTACAGATTCCTCTCCATTTCCCTGAAGTACGCAGCACTCCCCCTCATTGTGCTGGCCGTGATCATCATGGTCGTACCTCAGGCGCGAGCCGCCTTCCATACCGCGCTATTTGTCACGCAGACACTGGACTTGCCTGTGCAGCCGCAATCATGGTTAACCCGTGAGCCCGTGCGCTACGAGGCCGTCTATGGTTCGGAAGAGGGGAGCGAGGTAGCGGACGTGTACCGGCTCCCTGACGGGAAACCCCGCGCTGCGGTGTTGCTATCGATCGGAGCCAGTCCGACGGGGCTCAGCGACGCGACCACGGTCAACCTGGGGAAGGCGCTGGCGCGGGCCGGTTTCGTGACGATGCTGCACTGGCCGCCGGACCTGGGGCGCGACGCCGACATGCAGCGGGACGACCCGGAGAAGCTGGTGCGCGCGTTCGAGTTCCTCACGGCGCAGGACTACGTGGACCCGGAGCGCACGGGCATCGGCGGGTTCAGCGTTGGCGGCTCCTTCGCGATGGTGGCCGCGGCGGACCCGCGAATCCGCGATGAGGTGCATTTCATCAATGTCTTCGGCCCGTACTACGATCTTGAATCGCTTATACGTCAGGCGGTGTCCCGGAGCGTTGTCCATGCAGGCGAGCGCAGGCCTTGGGAGCCGCATTCGCTGACGATGCGCATTCTCTCGCACGAGCTGATCGAGACGGTGGATGACGCTGAGGACGCGGCCGTCCTCACAGCCCATTTCCTGGACGGCATGCCCGTCGACGCTGCGGAGTTGAAGGCGCTTTCGCTACAGGGCAGCACGGTTGCCCGCCTCATCGACGGGGTGTCGCCGCGGGAGGCAGAGACGCTTTACTTCACATTGCCACAGGACTTTCGCGACGGGCTGGCTGATATCTCGCCGTCCAACCACATCGAGGGGTTGCGTGCCCGCCTGCTCGTGATGCACGACCGGTACGACCGGCACGTGCCCGTTGCGGAGTCGCGGCGGCTGGTGGAGGCGGTCGGGGACCGGGATGACGTTCGCTACACGGAGTTCCTGTCCTTCAACCACACGATCCCCGGTGAAGGGGGCCTGCTCGACCGCATCGGGCAGGCGTTTCGCCTCTCACGCCATATGTACGATCTCATCCGCATCGCCCGTTGACGCGCGCTGTCGCCGGGCAGCGGCATCAAGAGGCAACCGGCGGACATTTCTATTACTGGGGCTTCATACGGCGTATACTGGAGTTACTACATTTTAGCATTGAGCAATATTCGGGAAAGGAGGAGTGTCTGTGAAACGCCGGACCGGAATCATCATCGCCCTTGCGGTGGCGGTGGCGGCGCTGGGCCTCGCGGGCTGCTCCGGCGGCGATAGCGACGAGACCGCGGCGTCGGCATCCGCCGCGGCAGTGGGCGTCGCGCCGGCGGCAACCGTCGCGCCGGAGGCGCCGAGGATCAGCGCGCTCGAAGATGCGCTGCAGCGCGGCGTCGAGATCACGGCGGCCACGGGGAGCGATGAGGACCAGGCGCCGGAGTTCACCGGGCTTACCAAGTGGCTCAACAGCCCGCCCCTGACCATGACGGGGCTGCAGGGCGAGGTTGTCCTGGTGGACTTCTGGACATACACCTGAATTAACTGTCTGAGAACGCTTCCGTACCTGCGCGACTGGAACGAGAAGTACGCCGCCAACGGGCTCACAATCGTTGGCGTCCACGCACCGGAGTTCGAGTTTGAAAAGGACGAGGGGAACGTCCGAGAAGCAATGGTCCGGGAGCGGATAACGTGGCCGGTGGCCATGGACAACGATTTCAACACCTGGAGGGCCTACAAGAACCGGTACTGGCCCCACAAGTTCCTGATGGACCAGAGCGGAGAGGCGCGCTTCCACCACATTGGCGAGGGCGCGTACCTTGAGACTGAGCTCTGGATCCGCGCGCTGCTGGAAGAGGCCGGCAACGACATCTCCCACATCCCCGTCGGCGGCGTGGTCCCTGAGGAGGGCGACGCGCCTCCCTCCGGCGAGCCACGGACCCACGAGATCTACGCGGGCAGCGCGTGGGGCACCCGGAAATACCTGGGCAACGACGTGTCCGTGAGAGACAGCACTCCAATCCAGTTCAGCGACCCGGGTGACTACGAGGACGGCAGGTTCTACCTGCACGGCCTCTGGGGCATCGACAGCGAGAGCGTGACTCACGGCAGGGCCTCGAACGACTTCGAGGGCTACGTGGCCATCAACTACAATGCTCGGAGCGTCAATGTCGTCGTGCGGCCCACGGGCGGCGACCCATTCCCGGTAATCGTGACGCTGAACGGCGAGCCGGTGCCCGCCGAGCACCGCGGCAAGGACGTCATGGAGGATGGCGAGGGCAACACGGTGCTCAGCATCGACGGCCCGCGCATGTACAACGTGATCCAGAGCCCGATGCAGGGCCGCGCCGAGCTTCGGTTGAGCACAAACTCGCCGGACTTCAGTTTGTTCACATATACCTTTAGCAGGTAAGGCGAGACTGTTAACGTGCACTTGAGGGGCGGCTGACGAGCCGCCCCTCCTTTTAGTTATCACGGCGAGGGCAAGATCTTGCCGTCCGTGCTGGCGTACACCCAATAACCCTTACCCAGCATGAGGGGCGCCCGAAGTGTGACCCTGTCGCGGCCGTCGAATTCACCATGTACATCACTGTCGGTCGCTGAACCGCCCGGAGACTGCTCGATATATTCCCCCGCTTGGCAGGGCTCCGCGCCCTGCTCCACGTCTGCTTTGGTGACCGGCGAGCCGGTGCACGGGTTGGTCTCGCCTGCCGCAACAGTAATGGTGTCACCGGGTGAAATAGGGGTCCATGTCTCGGAATGCGGCACGTAACCAAATGCCTTTGCCCAGCCCGCGTCGTCTCCACTGCGCAGTTTGCTGAAGTAATCGTCCGCTGCAACGGCGCACGATATATCAAACCCGTAATGAAAGCGCCAACTCACCACGGGCACAAGGTTCCACCCTATGACTACGGGTATTTCTGGTGGTGGAAGGGGAGGCTGGGAGCCTGTGCCCACCAGCCGAGTCCGCAATATGGCTAATGGCTGAAAACTGTCAGTACGGATAAAATAAGCCTGCCAAGACCTCATCCCTTTAAGGTCACCCGCAAGAACCCCCGTCTCAGGGTCCCGGCGAGACACCAGCCATGTCTTGTTGGTGTTGTCAAAGGTCATCACCACATCCGCCGGATGCCGCCACATCACGCTGTTAATTGAGGGGTTTGGGGGCATGAAGGGTAGGGATATGAGATTCCAACCTGGAACCATGGAAATCCGAGTGAGTTGAGATCCTCCTCGACTGTTTATTATGGTAAGTTCTCCACATGATACGATTTCATTCTCGTCGTCTGACTGAGGATCGCCCGCTTGGTTCTCCGCCGCGATTGCTAGGGGATACTCGCGTGACTCAGGGAGCGGTGCGCTGAAGCTTACCCAGATAAGTAAGACTGACAGCGGTAGAGCTGCCATGGTCCGCATCGCGCGTTTCATCTTGCTAGCCCTCAATAGGCTTAGACGTACCTTGACGCCATTGCTCAAGCACTCCTCAGACGTGTTGCGAGCGTATCCAGGTCAGGATGAGCCAACCTTGTAGCGCTATGCTGGTGCCATGTGCCACTAAACCAAGATGCTATCTGTACAACGGCGGGCGTTGTAGGGTAGTTCCACTTCCATAGGGGAGTGGACCACGCGCTGCTGAAACAAGCCGAAATCCAGAGGGCGTGGCATGAGAAGCAACGCGCGGTCAAGGCAGATGGATCATTCTGAATGATGCTCTTGGGCCTGGACACGCCGCTCCCCCTCCACTCCCTCACGGCGTGGGCGGGAGCCACTCCGGGCGGCCGGAGCGGATGGCTGCGAACAGGTAGGTGGTCACGTAGGTGCGGTACGGCGACCACCGCAACGAGTACTCCAGCGCTTCCTCCGCGGTCATGCGGACGCCGTTGTTGACCAACTCGCCGAGGGTGCGCTGGATGGCGAGGTCTCCGTGGGGGAAGCCGTCAGTGCGGCCGAGGGTGCGGACGAGGAGCCAGTGCACCGTCCACACGCCCACGCCGCGCAACGGTGTTAGCGCGTCGAGAACTTCGTCATCTGTGCAGTGGAAGAGGCCTTCCAGGTCAATTTCGCCGGAGGCCTCCTTGGCCGCGATGTCCGCGACGTACTCCGCCTTGCGCCAACTGAGCTTCTGCCCTCGCAGCCCCTCGACGCCGGCGGCGGCCAGCGCCTGCGGCGTGGGGAAGGCGCGGTATTCCACGCCGTCGACGGTGATGGTCTCGCCGTATGCTTCCATGACGGCCGTGCGCACAGCGCGAGCCACCTGCCCGCTGATCTGCTGGCCAAGGATGGCGTTCACGAGTCCCTCAAGGACGGATGTGCCCTGGGGCACGCGGAAGCCCCGGTGCATGGCAGTGAGGGGGGCGAGGAACGGGTCCCCCTGTGCCAATTCGTAAAAGGGGACGAGGTCGACGTTTGTCTGGAAGACCCACTCGACTTGGCGGCGGGCCGCCTCGACGGCGTTGTCGTCCAGGGACGGGGCGACTACCTCGACATCGAGGAGCGGGGCGTGGACATCGCCCAGGGAGCGCACCCTGGCGACGCCGAGGCCGTTCGGGAGGTCGACAACGCGGCTGTAGACGTCGTCCTCGTAAAACTCCCACAGGTTGTGGCCGCGAAAGTGGGTCGCGTAGTCGGCGGTCATCGAGAAATCGAAGGGCGGCAGTGGCCGGATTGTGAACGTCGCGCGTTGCAGGGGGGCGGCGGTCATGCGGAGCTCCTCGGAATAGGGCTGCGGACGGCGATGAGCATGAAGACCACGCTCAGGAACGCCGCCGCGCTCATGGCGACCAGCGACAGGCTGTAGCTGCCGGTAGAGTCGAAGATCAGGGGCATGAAGAGGACGCCGCCGGCGCTCATGAACACCGGGAAGGGCCTGCTTACGCCGACGATGGCGCCCAGGTGCCGCCTGCCGAAGAAGGAGGGCCACACCAGGCTTTGCACCACCACGAGCCCGGAAACGCCAACACCCACCATGGCCGCGAACACGTACGCGCTGTCGCCATTGAGCACGATGAGGAGCGGGAAGGTCAGGGCGTTGAACAGGCCGACGCCAACCGCGAGCGCGGCTATGTGGACCTTGTCGGCGACCCAACCCCAGAGGAAGCGGCTGGTCATGCTGAACAGGCCGTAGATGGTGGCGCCCAACGCCGCCGCCGCCGGGTCAAAACCCTTCCACTCATACATTGGCGCCATTATGGCGGGCACGCTCATTGACGACGTGGTGGCGAAGCAGAGGGTTATGACGAGCAACCAGAAGAGCCTGGACCGAACCGCGGTGTGCGCATCGACGGCCGGCTCCTCCCGCATAGGGCGGGACGATTGAGACGGCGCGTCCGGGGAGAGGCCATCCGGATGCATGCCAAGGTCCTCCGGCTGCCGAACGATAAGCAGCGACGGCAGAACGGACATGGTCAGGGACAGGCACGCGAGCAGGACCCATGCCGCCTGCCAGCCGAGCTCACCGACGAGCAAGGCGATGGGGGCGGGCAAGACAAACGCAGCGGTGCTCGACCCCATTGTGGCGGCGGCGACGGCGCGGCCACGGTACTTGCGGAACCAGCGGGGCACCACGGCTTGGGTGAACAGCATGGCGTGCCCGCCGGACATGAAGCCGGTCACCACGCCCACCAACAACCAGAACTGCCACACCTCGGTCACACGGCTGGTGAGGGCCAGGCTGCTCGCGATGACGAGTCCGGTGAGGAAGACCGCGCGCCGCGCGCCGTTCCGGGTGTCAGCGAAGCGGGTGAGGGCGAATGCGCCGAGCGCGCCCATGAGGATGCGGAGGAAGAGACCGGCGAAAACGTCTGTGATGGTCCAGTCGAGGTCCTCACGCATGGGGTTGGCGATGACGCCGAGGGACCAGTTAATGCCGTTGGACACGAACATCATGGAGAACCCGATGGCGACCATGACGTAGCCGTGGAAGAACGGCAGCCGGTGCCGCCACGTGCGGGGGATGGCGGCCTCAGGGGCGGGCGTGGTTTCCAATGCGCTCCTTGGTCCGGTGCAGGGCACTATGAGAATGGCCGGGGCCATGATACACCCTTCCGGCCCGGGCCGGTGTGCGGCCTGCTCCCGCGTGGATGTTGGGGGGCGAAGGCTGTTGGGGGCGGCGGCGCACACCATTGGTTTGGATTGGTCGCGGATTCTTCCGTAGCTGCGGCCGAGGTTGTTTCGCCTTTGTTTTATAGGGAAAGTGTCGCATTTCAGACACAAGTTAAATGAAAAAGTTTTTTTGCCCGTCCGCCTATCCAACCCCTGACAGGGACGCAGGGCGCCAGGGAACAGCCCGTCGTCCTGACGGGGTGGGAATTTGGGATGCACCGGTTGCGTCGAACGCTTGCGTCATTCATGGAGTACAGCGTAGCGAGTGGGGGCGCTTACGCGCGAGGGGGTTGTGTCAGGGTTTTGGCTTTGCGGCAGCCGATGGGCGCGGGGTTTCTGGATACCGGCATGCGCCGGTATGAGGGAGGATTTTGCGGTCTTAGGGTGAACGGGGACGTCTGACGTCAAGAGGCCCGGCGGTGTCTGGCCGCCGGGCCTCTCTTTCCGCTCGGTCTGTGGGAGCTAGACCGTGAGGCGCTTGTAGAGCTCCGGGAGGCGCTGGGGGAGCATGCTGATGTCCGAGAGCACCTCGTAGCCCATGTCGCCCATCATGGTCTTCAGGTAGTCGTGGCCCGCCTTGTCGACGGTGAGACAGAAGGGCATGATGCCCTTCTGCTTGCCTTCCAGGAGCGCCTTGCGGGTGTCGTGGACGGCGTACTCCTTCTCCACGCCCTCGCGGCTGTAGCCTCGGTCCTGGGGGCGCCCGTCTGAGATGAGGAAGAGCACCTTGGTCTTGGCGTCGATGTCGTCGAGCTTCTTGACGCTGTGCCGGATGGCGGGGCCCATGCGCGTGGCGTGCAGGGGCGTGATCTTGTCGATGCGCTTGTGGACCTTGTCGGTCAGGCCCTCGTTCAGGTCCTTGATGGTGTAGTACTCGACGTTCTCGCGGCCATAGCCGGAGAAGCCGTAGATGCCGTACTTGTCGCCGAGGGTTTCCAGCGCCTGGATGAGGAGGATGGCGCTCTCCTTCTCCAGGTCAATGATGCGCTTGTAGGTGCGGCGAGGCGGGCCGTCTCCGGCGCGGCGGTTGCGGAGCCAGAGCATGTAGTCGACAGGGTTGCCGGGGGCGTCCCATTCGTCGGGGCCGCCGCGGGACTCGTCGATGGCCTCGCCGGTGGAGGCGCTCATATCGAGGAGGAAGAGCACGGCAACGTCACGGTCGGTCTTGTTGCGGCGCCAGTAGACGCGGTCGGGCAGGCTGATGCCGAGGCGCTGGTCGACGATGGCCTCGACGAGGGCGTCCAAGTCGAACTCCTCGCCGTCCTGGAGGCGGCGAATCTTGCGGAATGTCTCCGGGCGCACCTGCTCAAACTGGCGGCGGATCTCCTGAATCATGTTGGAGTTGGCCTGGAGGATGGTCTGCCAGAAGCCGACGTCGCCCTCCGACATGGTCTTCTCCCGGACGACGCACCACCTGGGGCGGTAGTCGCCGGCGCGGAAGTCCCACTCGTCGTAGACGCTGGTGTGGGGTTCCTTGGCCTCCAGCGGGCCGCCCTCGTCCTCGATGTGGATGAACGGGCCCTGACCCTGCGCGGCCTCCTTGGGAGGCAGCTTCATGCCGACCTCACGCATGAGGTTCTTGGCCGTCGCGCTGGTGTCGAGGTCGTAGTCGCCGCCCTGCTCGAGCTCGGCGCTCTGGGCGAGCAACTCCTCCAGCATCTCTCGGGTGAGCTGCGGGGCCTCGCCCTCGTTGGCCTGGCGCTGGGCCTCCTTCATTTCCTCAAGAAGCTGTACGAGCTCGGGCTTGAACTCTCCGCGATACTCGACGTCCTGGGGCGACTGGTAGGGCTGCTCGCCCTGACCCTCGCCCTCCTCCTGCTCCTGCTCCTCGGGCTCCGGCTTGTCCAGCCGCGACAGGAGGTCCTCGATGTTGTCCGGGTCCTCGTAGTCGTCCTCGTCCGGGACGTCGACCATGACCCACTGGTTTCCGGGGATGAAGTGGTTGGGGATGCCCGCGATGAAGAGGTAGATGCGCAGCGTGGCCTCCGCGGCGTCCTCCACCGTTGCGCCGACGCGCATGACGCGCAGGGCGAGCTTGGCCATGAGCATCGCGTCCTCGCGCAGGTACGACGCCACGGGAAGCTGGGTGCGCTGGCCGAGGCTCACGCGGATGAGGAACTCGACGAGGCCCTGCTGGGCGGGCATCTCTATGATGTGCGGGCGCTCTTCAAGCGACTCCGCCTGCAGGCGGCGGTAGGCGGGGCGAATGCCGCGGTACTCGCGGAGGACGCGGGCGTCGAGGCGGCTGTCCTCGACGACGGTGAAGATGTCGAGGGCCATCTTGCGCTCCGGGAAGACGTCGAAGAAGCCCTGCATGTCCGTGACCCAGCCGGTCTCGGCGGAGACGGGGCCGGACTCGACGGCTTCTTCAACCGACTCAGGCTCCGCTTCCGGCTCCTCGTGCGACTTGTTGCGGATGTGGTGGCGGGAGCGCTGCACCAGTTCCCGGAGATCGCGGAACAGGGTGGACGGCTTCTCGTATTCGAAGCCGAAGCTGCCGAACTCCTGGTGCACCACCTGGTGCGTCGCGATGACCTTGAGCTTGGCGAAGTTCTCGGACTTGGTGGGCGCACCGTCGATGAGGGCCGGGAGGTAAAGGGTGGTGCCCTCGATGGTCGCGTGGTTGCCGGACACCCAGCCTATGCCCTTGTCGACGAGCTCCTGGGACGGCGCGATCTCCATGTCGTTGCCGGCGAGCGCGCGGGAGTAGAGGCCCACGACGTCACGGACGCGGCTCAGCTCGACGCCGGCGGAGAGCTTGTCCAGCAGCTCCTCGGCGTAGGCGGACTCCATGCGGAAGAAGGCGAGGCCACTCTCCAGGTTCTCGCCCAGCAGGCGCGCGCCCTCACCGAACCAGGTCTCAAGCTGCGGCGTTGACACGCGGCCCAGCACGGAGGGCACGACGGCAAAGAAGGGCGGCACGGCCGGCGGCGCGACAGTGATGAGCCGCTCGCCGAGGCTGATGACGATCGGGTGCGTAGCGTAGTCGAGCTGGCCGAGGCCCTGGGAGCCATCGCGGAGGAAGGAGATGACGCCGCCCTGGCCGCTGCGCGAGAGGCGCTCGGCGAGGCTGAGGAAGCGGCCGCGCTGGGTGCGCTCGACGCGGCCGACGGCGCGGCTCCCCACCGCGAAGCAGTCCTTGACCTCGCGCCAGTTGCCGTTGGCGTCGGCGAGGGTGGTCACCAGGGAGATGAAGTTGTCGCGGCTTTCGCCGAGCTGCGCGAAGACCTGCTGGCTCAGGTCCAGGCACTCTGTTGCGAGGTCGTAGGAGCGCTGGGAGAGGATGTCAATGAAGCGGATGAAGCGCTCCATCTCCGGGAAGGTCATGGTCGGCACCATCTGGGGGCTGACCTCAAAGAACTTGCAGGCCAGCGCGGTGGACTTCCAGGTGCCTTTGGAGAGCGACTTGCCCAGCTCGCTCCAGCCGGCGACCTGCCGGGGCCGCAGGTGCGGGAGGGTGCCGGAGCTGGCGCGGAAGTAGGCCGCAGCGATGGTCGGCGACGACTGGCACAGGTCCGAGCCGTAGTTTGACCACGGGACGAAGTTGGCGAACGAAAGGAAAGGCAGGACATCCATGCTGGCGGCATAGTAGTCAGTCGCCGCCTCCCATGCCCGAACGGACTGCCTGGCGATGGCCGCGCCCTGCTCCGCCCAGGTGACGAGGTCCTCAGCGGACAGCAGCGTGCTGGCCTTGTCGTGCGCCGACTCGTATTGCTGAAGCACTGCGACGGGGAACTGCGACAGCTCCCGGGCTATGCTCTCCAGGCGGGGGTCCTGCTCTGCCATGGGACCTCCTTTTCCATGCCTTCCGCTATGAGTTCCAACATACGGGAAAGCATCTGGGCCGTAACGCCGAAAATGATACGGCCTTCATAGACGTACGTAAACCTTTTCACAAGCCCCTCAGGCCGCAGCAGACTCTCGTGACGGAGGTTGGCAGGGTCGTAGAGGGCGCCAAGGGGAGGCTCGATGATCTCGTCAACCTCATACTCGCTGAGGGTGTAGGGGTAGTCCGCGGGGATCAGCCCGACAACGGGGTGGATGGCGAAGCCGTAGCGGGTGAAGTAGGGCTCTATAGCGCCGAGCACGCGCACGTCCTCCGGCGCAACGCCGATCTCTTCGTGCGCTTCCCGGAGGGCGGTGGACGTCAGGTCGGGGTCGGAGGACTCGAAGCCGCCGCCGGGGAAGCAGATCACGCCAGCATCAGGGATGTTCCGGCTGCGGCGCGTGAGCACGACATGGTAGCCGCCATCGCGCTCAAACAGCGGGAGGAGCACTGCGGCGTGCATAAGGTCATCCGGGAGAGCCGTAGCGGGCTCGGCCTTCCCCAAGAGGGCCTGTAAAACCTCCGGGGTGGGGATGTTCATGCGCTCCAAATCTACTCGAATATCGAGGAGATCACTTCTTCCATGCTCCGTTGCACCTGAATGTCGTCGGACAGGGCCCAGACGATGGATACCTGGCAAGCCTCGCGAGCCGGGACGCCCTGGCTGATGAGCTTGCCGGCGTAAATGAGCAGCCGGGTGCTGGAGCCTTCCTGTAGACCGTGGTCCTTCAGGTTGCGGACCTTCTCGCCCAGCTTGGCGAGGCTCATTGCGGTCTCGGCATCGACGCCGGCCTCGTGCTCCAGTATCTTCGCTTCGATCTCGGAGGGCGGGTAGTCGAACTCGATGGAGACGAATCGCTGCCGGGTGGAGTGCTTCAGGTCCTTGAGGGCGCTCTGGTAGCCGGGGTTGTAGGAGATGACGAGCAGGAAGCCCTCATTGGCCTCCATGAGCAAGCCCTGCTTCTCCACGGGCAGGATGCGCCGGTGGTCGGTCAGGGGGTGGATGAGCACGGTGGTGTCCTTGCGGGTCTCGACGATCTCGTCGAGGTAGCAGATGGCGCCGACCTTGACGGCACGGGTCAGGGGGCCGTCGATCCAGCGGGTGCCCTCGGCGTCGATGAGGTAGCGGCCGACAAGGTCGCTGGCCGTGAGGTCCTCGTGGCAGGCCACGGTGACCAGCGGCACAGGGCGGACCTCCGAGCCGTTCTGCTGGCGAACCGAGGTTGGCTGGCTAAGCCGGTGGGCCATGTGCTCCACGAAGCGGGTCTTGCCGCAGCCGGTGGGGCCCTTCAGCAAGACGGGGATCTTCTGCAGGTAGGCGGCCTCAAAGAGCTCAATCTCGTTGCCCAACGGCATGTAGAACGGCTCATCCTCAACCACGTACTCTTCAATCTGAAGCGTCTGGAACCCTGTCCCTCTTGGCCTAGGCTGCTCCATGGTTACCCACCTTTGCTTGAATTCGCTCTGCCCACAGCGATTCGACCTTGCTCCGGAGGTCGGTCAGACTGCCGTCATTGGCGATGACTACGTCCGCGTGGGCCTTCCGTTCCTCATCCGAGATCTGGGACTCCATCCGCTCAGCTATGGCCTGGATGGAGAGGCCGCTGCGCAGCCGCAACCGCCGGTAAATCTCATCCTGGGGCGCGGTCGCCAGCCAGACCTCGTCGACCAGCTCCGTCCACCCCGCCTCGACCAGCGTGGCCGAGTCTATCACAGTCACTCGCCTTCCCTGACGCTCGGCGGCGCGCAAGCGTTCCCGAATCATGTCAGCGATGGCGGGGCGCATGATGGCGTTGAGGCGGTCGAGCTCCTCAGGGTCCGAGAAGACGATGTCTCCCAGTATCTTCCTGTCAATCTGCGCGTCCGGGAGGAGGATATCTCGACCGAAGGCTTTGATGATCGCCCTCCAGGGCATAGTTCCCGGCGCATAGGCCTCGTGTCCAAGGAGCGCGGTGTCGATGATGACGGCGCCGTGTCCGGCCAGAATTCGGGAAACCTCGCTCTTGCCGGCGCCGATGCCTCCCGTGAGCCCAATGACTACCATGCCTTCTCCATTAGCCCCTGCCAAGGAACCCACCAAGTGTATCAGCGCAAATATAGGGGGTCAACCGCAATTTGGGGCCATATTCACGTTATGGCAATGAGGCGAGGGCCGGTCTACGCCACCCAGAGCAGCCATATGACGGCAGCGCTCACAAGGGGGACGGTCACGTTGTCCTCCACGGGGATGGGCAGGAACTCAACGAGGGCCGCGACGGCTGCGCCGACGAGCACGGGCCAGAGCGTTCCGTAGACGCCCGCCGCCCACAATCCGAGCGCGACGGCTGCCGCCACCGCGAGGAACGCCAGTGCACCCTCAAGGCTCTTGCCGCCTAGACGCCGACCAAGGATCCGGAGGCGCAGGCGACCGTAGCGCGTGCCGACAATGCCGGCCGCGGGGTCGCCCAGCGCGGTGAAGAGCAGGGCGAGCGCCGCAATCTCCCGGCCAAAGAGGAGCAGCACGGCCAGAGACGCCAAGGCGAGGTACGTCGCGGCCGTGGGCGTTCGCCTTTCTCTCGCCTTAAAGAACGGGCCCAGCAACGCGAGGAGCCGCACGTTGACGGCCGGCACAATTAGCCGCACCGCCTCGCCGGCGGCGAGTGTCGCTGCGGCGACGGCCGCAAAGTAGACCGCCGGCTTGTAGCCAATCGCGAGCGCGACGATGGGTATCGCGAGGGCTGCGCAGAGGTGAAAGGCGCGGCGCTTCCACGTGTGCTCGGAAGCTGCGGCTTGCGGTTGGGCGGGACCGGTCATGGGTGGAGTATACATTCCGGGAGGACCGGGCACGGGGGAGCGAAAACTGATTCGCACGTGAGATCTACTTGGGTTGCGCCCTATATTGCCGATAGGTAAACTTAGGCTAACCAATGCCGAATAATGCTTCGTAAAGGCGGCGCAGGAACGGCGGACGGAAACAGAGGGAGGACTCTTACAATGGCAAAGCCGGAAGCGGTTACGGACTCGACGTTTGAGGCAGAGGTGGTCAACAGCGACCTGCCGGTGCTGGTGGACTTCTGGGCGGACTGGTGCCAGCCCTGCAAGATGATCGCACCCATCGTCGACGAGCTCTCAGACGAGTACGACGGCAAGGTCAAGTTCACCAAGGTGGATGTCGACTCCAACCCGAACACCCCCATGAGCCTGGGCATCCGCAGCATTCCCACGCTCATTGTCTTCCGCAACGGGCAGCCCGTGGAACAGATTGTGGGCGCCATGCCCAAGGCGCAACTCAAGCGGCGGCTGGACAGCGCCCTGGAGTAGGCCCCGGAAGCATCGTCAGCGGCTATGGGAGTGGATGGGGCCCGGTGGCCCTTGCGGACTTCAAATCCGTTGCGCCTCGTGTCGGGGCGGGTGGGGTCGACTCCCTCGCACTCCCGCCACACAGAGAAGACCGCTTCCTGACGTTAAGGTGTCCGCGAGCGCGTCACCGTCAGGATGTAAATGTTTCGCACTTCTGCCGGGCTGGTGCAGCCCTGCAGGCCAGTGGACGGGCCTCATGCCTTGCGCATGAGGCTTTTTGCAACAGTTCAGGCAGGATGCCAGCCATGGCGCAGGACGCCGTCACACGGGCTACATACAACGTAAACCCCGACGACCTGGAACGCATGCTTCTCACCAAGGAGCAGTTGCCGCCGGGATCGGAGGGCTTCGAGGTGGTGCGCGAGGGGGAGCTCAGCAACGAGGCCATGGCGGACCTGCCCCTCGCCGGACACACGGCGCAGGGACTGCGGCAACTCGGCCGCGTCACGGGGTTTCAGCGCGAGTGGCTCACGACCGCTCCGGACGACAACCTGCCGGAAGGCGCGGACCTTGCGCTTGCGACCGTCGTGCACTTCATGGAGAGCCCGGAGGCCGTATCCAACTGGATGGAAAAGGTCTTCCTTGAGGAGTTCAGGGAGAAGGTTGGGCAGGAGCTGGGCCCCGGCCACCGGCTCGTCTCCGTGGACCGGCTCTCCCTGAGCACGCAGTTCCACCACGATGCCATCGGCGTCCGCGCTGTGCAGGAGGGACCCAAGGGCCTCGTCTCCTCAGCCGTTCTCGACTTCCGGCTTGGGCGGCTGCTGGGCGTCGTCTACGTGGTCACCTTCGGCGCCCAGAACCGGCAGGGGGGTACGGAGAACCTGGGCAAGACACTTGAACGCCACATGATCTCGGTGGCGCTGGGGGCGGCGTAGGCGCTTCTAGGTCAACTGCCGCCACTCGCCGCCCAACTCCGCAAAGCGCCGCACGAGCGCGTCCATCGTCCCCTCGGACACCGATAGCCCCTCGTCGAGCATGGCGGCGTTGGACTGCAGGTGCCGCAGGTTGGTGGTGCCGACGATGGCGGTGTCCACTTCCGAGTGCGAGAAGGTAAAGCCCATCGCCATGCGGATAGGGTCGTCCTCGCCTTCCAGAGCGCCCTGTGCCGACATGGCCTGATGACGCTCAAAGTACTGCTGCGCGTAGGGGTTCGCCACCTCAGCGCGTCCCCAGACGCCGTTGCCGATGGGCCGCTTGATGATGACGCCCATGCCCTGGGCCTCGGCGGCGGCGAAAAGCCCGTCGCGCGCCTTTTGATCGACCAAGCTGAAGCTGGTCTGCAGCGTCTGGAAGATGCCGCTCTCCACCGCCCACATGGCGGCGTCATTGTCGCCACTGTAGCCGACGAAGCGCGTCTTGCCGGCGTCTCGGGCTTTCAGCAGCGCCTCAATGACGTCGCCCTGCTCGAGGATCTCGACGGTGCAGGAGTGGAGCTGCATGAGGTCCACGTAGTCGGTCTGGAGCAATCGCAGGCTGCGGTCGATGCTGTCGGCGACCGTTTGCGCAGTCCACGGCTCGCCCTGGTAGCCGCCCGCGACGTGGCCGCACTTGGAGGCGAGGGCGTACTCGCTGCGGCGGTGCGCGACGGTCTTGCCCACCAACTCCTCACTGTTGCCGTAGCAGGCGGCCGTGTCCAGGAAGTTGATGCCGATGTCCAGGCCGCCGTTCAACAGCGCCTCGACGGCGGACAGCTCCATTGGCGTGGAGCCGATCTCCGAGAGGCCGATGCCCAGCCGGCTGACCTGAATGCCCGTGGACCCCAGCGGGACAGTCTGCATAGCTCGTTCCTCCGCTTGTTGGTGTGGTGTTGACGTTATGTACAGTCACTTGAGCCGTTTGGCCCGCCAAGAAGCCGCACAGAACGACCAGTCCGATTGGGTCTGCTCCATTGAGCATGGTACTATACAAAACGGCCTGGCGTGAAAACGCGCGGCGTGAATCGCCGTGTCTCAGATAGGACAACCATGGAAATAGATACTCTCCGATCAGAGATGGCCGAGTGGCCCGTTCAATGGCGATGGGAAGGCACGTCCGGCCATCCCCGAAGAATCACGGACAACTTTATGCAGGCACTGGAGGACGAGGGATTCACCGTCGACCTGGCGGACGTGCCGATCACGCAGGGCCCGGTTGGCAACGTCGGCGAGTTCGAGGGCGCCCTCGTCGCGCGGTGGAAGCAGCCAAGCCTCTCGGCGCTCAAGCGGAAGTGGTTTGCCGCGGCGGTGGGGCTTGTACTTGTCCCGATCATAGTCGGCATCTTCATGATCAAGTACGCGCTGGAGGGGCGACGGCACGTCGTAGGCCTCGACTGGCGCGGCGAGGCCTACTCAACGACGGCCCGGGCGGGGCAGGTCAACTTCGGCGCGGAGCGCACGGGCATCGTGACCGACGTCCGCGTGACCATGCGCGGCGCGGTGCTGGACGCCGGCCGCAGAGTGAACGACCTGACGAACCTGCAACCAAAGCTGGACCGCATGCAATTCAAGCTCTCACACTCGCTGACCAATCTTACTATGCCTACGCCGATGGCGCCGGGAGCGGGGCCCGACGGCGGCACAGTGGACGGCGCGTTCACGCCCGCGCCGCCGCAGCTTGAGGACGCAGCGCCGCCGCCCGCACTGGATGAAGGAAGGACGAACGGATGAACCTGCAGGAGCTGGGCGCCAGCGGCGTGCAAATTCCCGACGTCGGTTTGGGCACGTGGGCGTACACGGGCGGCAGCGCGCCTTTGCGGCGAGGCGTCGAGCTGGGCGCGTTCCTCATCGACACGGCGGAGGCGTACCACACGGAGGACGCCGTCGGAGCGGCGATCGAGGACATTCGCGGCGACGTGTTCGTCGCAACCAAGGTCTCGCCGTCGCACTTCCGCCGCAGGGACGTGCACCGCGCCGCCGACGAGAGCCTTAGGCTCCTCAAGTGCGACGTCATCGACCTGTACCAGCTCCACTGGCCGAACTCACAGATCCCTATCGCGGAGACGATGGGCGCAATGGAGGAGCTGGTGGACGCGGGCAAGGTGCGCTACATCGGGGTCAGCAACTTCTCGGTGCGCGAGATGGAGGATGCGCAGGCGGCGCTCTCGAAATCGCGCATCGTGTCGAACCAGGTGGAGTACAGCCTGACCGACCGCTCCATCGAGCGCGAGGTGCTGCCGTACTGCCAGGCGAACGGCATCACGGTCATCGCGTACAGCCCGCTGGCGCGGGGACTCGGCAACTTCGGGAAGGGTTCAGCGGCGCTGGACGACGCGGCGGCGTGGAACGGGCGCACGGCGGCGCAGACGGCGCTGAACTGGTGCTTGAGCCACGACCGGGTCATGGTCATCCCCAAGACTAATTCGGCCGCGCGCGTCGAGGAGAACTGCGGCGCGTCCGGCTGGCGGCTCCCGGACGAGGACATCGCGGCGCTGGAGGCGGCGTTTCCCGCGCAGGGGGAGCGACGGCGGTGGTTTGGGGGCCTTTAGCCGCAAGCAGGCTGCGCCCTCGCCACTTGCCCGCATGTCGCACCGTTCCTCGTGCCGCCGGGCAATACTTCCAACTTGCTTCCGAGGGCTTCCGCGAGTTGACGACTGGGTCTAGAATATGGCGTGCGCGGCATACTCTTGGTATAGTTGCGCCACACACTGCAGAACCCTAAATGGAGAGGTGCTATGACTACGAACCAAGGATGGTGGCCGAATCAACTGAGCCTGAAGGCTCTTCGCCAGAACTCTCCCAAGTCGGACCCGATGGGCAGCAGTTTCAGCTACGCCGAGGCGTTCAAGAACGTCGACGTTGATGAGTTGAAGCGGGATGTCGAGCAGGCAATGACGACCTCGCAGGACTGGTGGCCGGCTGACTACGGCCACTACGGGCCGCTCTTCATCCGCATGACGTGGCACGCCGCGGGCACGTACCGCATCACGGACGGCCGCGGCGGCGGAGGCTCGGGTTACCAGCGTTTCGCGCCGCTGAACAGCTGGCCCGACAACGGCAACCTGGACAAGGCGCGCCGGGTCCTCTGGCCGGTCAAGCAGAAGTACGGCAAGAGCCTCTCTTGGGCCGACCTGATCATCTTCGCCGGCAACTGCGCGTTGGAGTCGATGGGCTTCAAGACGTTTGGGTTCGGCTTCGGACGGCCGGACGTGTGGGAGGCCGACGAGACCGACTGGGGCAACGAGACGACATGGCTGGACGACCAGCGCCACGACGCCGACGGCGAGCTGCAGGGTCCCGTCGGCGCGGACCACATGGGCCTGATCTACGTCAACCCGGAGGGGCCGAACGGCAACCCGGACCCGAACCTCGCGGCGAAGTACATTCGCAACACTTTTGCCCGCATGGCGATGAACGACGAGGAGACCGTCGCGCTGATCGCCGGGGGCCACACCTTCGGCAAGGCGCACGGCGCGGCCCCCGAGTCGCACGTGGGCGCGGAGCCGGAGGGCGCCAGCGTCGAGGCGCAGGGCTTCGGCTGGAGCAACAGCTACGGCAGCGGCAAGGGCGGCGACACGATCACCAGCGGACTCGAGGGCGCCTGGACCGAGAACCCGACCAAGTGGGACAACAACTTCATGGAGAACCTGCACAACTACGAGTGGGAGCTGACGAAGAGCCCCGCCGGGAAGTCGCAGTACCAGCCCGTGAATGCGTCGCAGGTGGCCGTTGTGCCCGACGCGCACGACCCGGCCAAGAAGCACGCACCCTTCATGCTGACGACGGACCTGTCGCTCCGGATGGACCCGGTCTACGCACCGATCTCAAAGCGCTTCCTTGAGAACCCGGCGGACCTGGAGGACGCCTTCGCAAGGGCGTGGTACAAGCTGCTGCACCGCGACATGGGCCCCCGCAGCCGGTACCTGGGGCCGCTGGTCCCGGAAGAGGCGCTGCTGTGGCAGGACCCCGTGCCAGACGTCGACCACGAGCTGATCGGCGAGCAGGACGTCGCCGACCTCAAGGCGAAGGTCCTCGCGTCGGGCCTCTCCGTATCCCAACTGGTTTCAGCCGCGTGGGCGTCAGCGTCGTCGTTCCGCGGCACGGACAAGCGCGGCGGCGCGAACGGGGCGCGGGTGCGGCTTGCGCCGCAGAAGGACTGGGCAGCGAACGACCCGGCGACGCTGGCGAGCACGCTGTCGACGCTGGAAGGCATCCAGGCGGAGTTCAACGCGGCGCAGAGCGGCGGCAAGCAAGTCTCGCTCGCCGACCTGATCGTCCTCGCCGGGTGCGCGGCCGTCGAGAAGGCCGCAAGCGATGCCGGGCAGAGCGTGACCGTCCCATTCGCGCCTGGGCGGACGGACGCGTCGCAGGAAACGACGGACGTGGAGTCGTTCGCCGTGCTGGAGCCCGCCGCGGACGGGTTCCGCAACTACGTCAAGGGCGGCAATGGGGCATCGGCGGCCGAGCAGCTGGTGGAGCGGGGGTATATGCTCACGTTGACCGCGCCCGAAATGACGGCGCTGGTCGGCGGCATGCGCGCCCTGAACGCGAACACCGGCGGTTCCGCAAACGGCGTCTTCACCAGCAGGCCGGGGGCGCTGAGCAATGACTTCTTCGTGAACCTGCTCGACATGAACACGCAGTGGCAGCCGGTTGGCGACGGCGTGTTCGAGGGCCGCGACGTCTCCTCCGGCGACGTTAAGTGGACGGCGACCGAGGTGGACCTCGCCTTCGGCTCGAACTCGGAGCTCCGCGCACTTGCGGAAGTCTATGGGTGCGATGACGGGCAGGCGGCTTTTGTGAACGACTTTGTGGCGGCGTGGAACAAGGTGATGAACCTGGACCGCTACGACCTGGCGTAGCCGGGGGCAACTCCCCCCGTTCGTGCTGAGGGAAATCGAAGCGCGAACGGGGGCTGGAAACACGAACGGCCCCCGCCCCCTTTTGCAGGCAAAGCAGCGTATATTCTGGCCCGTCCACCCCGCCGAACTTGGGACGGTGCTGCACCTTGGCCAGGAGTCGCCGTCCTTGGCACTGTGGGCTCTGTCATACGTAGCGTGTCAAACGTGATAGGATGCGTTCGATGCAATAGGGGCAAGCATGATGAAGGTGACTATCGCTCTGGTGTTGGTCATGTGCATCATAGCCTGCGACAGTGACCGGGCCGCGCAAAGTAAGTTGGACGTGCAAGCGGAGCGGCGTGTGAGGATCGGTGTCGAATACCCGCATATACTCTACACCCACTGCGGCATCGACGACACCCGCTTTAACCGCAGAAATTGGGAAGCGCATCCACCGCCGGGGTTGCGCGGCCCCAATCCGCCTCCGGGCTGGGATAACCACACAGTTAATACCGCCGAGGGCACAATGGTGTTGATTAATCCGAACTTGGCGCGGTTTACCAACACCGCTACCGGCGAGCAGGTCGATTTCACCCCAATGCCGAGAGGCAAAGAACTGTCCCTTTGCTGGTAGCCTTTCCAAAGATTGCCATAACGAACCTGATATTGCGCTTTCTTGACCACCATTTCTACGTGTTCTAGACTGTAGCCGTACCTGTGGTGAGCGTGGCCAAGCGGTAAGGCACCTGACTGTGGCTCAGGAAATCGAGGGTTCGAATCCCTTCGCTCACCCCACGCTTTGGCAATGAATTGCGCCACGACGGTTGAAAAGGCTGTTCGTGGCGTCGAGTTTCGTGACGGTTTGATTGGCGCGGCACTTGGTGGTAGGCTACTGCGCTGTCGCGCCTGATTTCCGATAGATAGCGTTGAATACGTGAGCTATGCCCATCGGTGGTGAGCCGATGCAATATTAAGGCTGGAGGACTCGTCCCATGCACCTGGTTATCGACGGCTACACCGGCAACCACTCCCTGCTGCAGAACCAGGAGCATGTGCGAGAGTTTCTGGACTCGTTCCCGGACCGCATCGGCATGACCAAGATCATCACCCCCCAGGTGCTCACCTACAATGGCCCGGTGCCCGAGGACTGGGGCGTCTCCGGCTTCGTCATCATCGCCGAGAGCCACATCAGCGTGCACACCTTCCCGGACCGCAGTTTTGTGCAGGTGGACGTCTTTTCCTGCAAGGACTTCGACATCGAACTCGCGCTTGAGGACGTGAAGGGGTGCTTTGCCCTGCACGAGGCGAACACGTGGGTGCTGGAGCGGGGGCTGGACCACTACAGCCCGGAGCAGGCGCGCCGCGCCCTCGACGCCGACCGGGCACAGCTGAGCACGCCGGCGTAGGCGATGCCGACGGGTCCGTCCCACGACGACGCCAGCCTCCCCTGGAACTTCCTTGCCCTGCCGCCAGAGCAGTCCGGCTACGGCTCTTCACGCTTCCTGGTTCTGCCTGTGCCGTATGACGGCACTGTGTCGTACCGCACCGGCGCCCGCCAGGGCCCCAGCGCCATCATCGACGCCTCCCGGCAGATGGAGGACTACGACATCGAGCTGGGACGAGAGACCTGCGCGCTCGGAATTCACACGCTCCCGGAGGTGCAGCCGCATCCCGCTGGACCGGAGGCGACGGTAGAGCGTGTGCATGACGCCGTCGGACGCGCATACCGGCCCGGCGCCGTAATGGTGACCCTGGGCGGCGAGCACTCGATTACAGCCGGCGCCGTCCGCGCGCTCAAGGAGCAGCACCCGGACCTCTCCGTGCTCATGCTGGACGCCCACGCCGACTTCCGCGACAGCTATCAAGGCTCGGCGTACAGCCACGCCACTGTGGGCCGCCGCATCACTGAGTCGTGCCCGCTGGCAATCGTCGGGGTGCGCAGCCTCAGCTCCGAGGAGCGGGAGGCCATTCAGGAGGACGGGCAGCCAATGTACACGTGGCCGCAGGACTGCTCCGTTGAGGAGCTGGCTGAGGCGGCGCTGACGCACCTGACCGGCACGGTCTACATCAGCATCGACCTGGACGCGCTGGACCCGTCAATCATGTCAGCGGTTGGCACGCCGGAGCCGGGCGGCATGCTGTGGGCCGAGACCCTCACGCTGCTGCGCACCGTGGCGAGCCGACGGCGTATCGTGGGCTTCGACCTGATGGAGCTGGCGCCGCCGGAAGGCCCCGTGAGTTGCGCGTATACGGCGGCCAAACTCGCCTACAAGCTCATGGGGTATGCTACGCTAAACTAGACCGTACGGAAGTTTCGGGCGGTCTGGGAGTGGCGCATGCACAGCACTTTCTCACTTGGCAGGATCTTTGGCATTCCCGTGGGCGTGAGCTACACCTGGTTTGCCATCTTCATCCTCGTCAGCTTTCTGGTCTTCGACCAATTGTCCTTTCATCTGCCGCGGTGGGGCCCAGTGGCAATCGCGGGCATGGCCGGCGCGACAGGCCTCCTCTTCTTCGGCTCAATCCTCGTCCATGAACTGGCGCACAGCCTCATGGCGACGCGACACAGCCTGCCCGTGCGAGGCATCACGCTGTTCCTGCTGGGTGGCGTTTCACACATCTCCCGCGAGGCGCGGCGGCCCTGGATCGAGTTTATGGTCGCGGTCGTGGGACCGCTGATGAGCCTTGGACTGGCGGCTGCGTTGCTGGCCGTCGCATTCTTCGTCGCGCCCGTGTTCCTGACTGGACGCCTTCGCGAAGCCGTTACTGTGGTCGCGTTCCTGTTGGGATGGACAAACCTCGCGCTGGGGGTGTTCAACCTGCTGCCCGGCTTCCCCCTCGATGGCGGCCGCGTCCTGCGGGCCGGCATTTGGGGGCTGACCGGCAACTACTGGCTCGCGACCAACGTGGCCGTCATATCCGGCCAAGCCTTCGCGGTGGCGCTGGCGGTGGGCAGCGTCTTCATCTTTCTCCAGACGAACTCCTTCCTCAATCTCTGGCCCGTCATGGTAAGCGTGTTCATCTTCATAGCCGCCACCAGCGCGAGGTCCGCGGCCCGCGACCGCAGACGGCTGGCGAGCGTCACCCTCGGCGAAGTCGTCGCGCCGGACCTCGTGCCGGCGGAGGCGACGATAGCGGAGGCCGTCAGCCTGCACCTCATGCGCACCGGGCGCTCCGCGGCACTCGTCGGCGTCGACGGCGTGCCCGCGGGTGTGCTGCACCTGGGGGAGCTTCGCCGTCTCCCTCGCGACGTGTGGGGGATTGCCAGCACGATACAGGTGATGACTCCCCTCTCCTCATTCTCCGCCCTGGAATCGTCACAGCCGGCGTCAGAGGCGATTGAGTTGCTGGAGGAGGAAGACCGTCCGCCGGGAGTGCTGGTGGTCGAAAATGGGCGGCTGGTGGGCGTTGTCACACGGGGCGACCTCTACGGCTACATGCGCCTTCGGCGTGCGCTCAAGCTGTAGGGGCAAGGCGCCCGTGCTACAATAATTTATTCTTTCGGCGGCTTTTGCAAGAGCCGCAACACCACACAGGAGTCGACTCGGTGGAGACCGGCGAGCGGGAAATCTATCTGGACCACGCAGCCACGACTCCCCTGCGGGCGGAGGCGCTGGAGGCGATGTTGCCGTACCTGCAGGAGGCCTACGGCAACCCGTCCAGCATTCACGCCGTGGGGCAGCGCGCCCGGATGGCGCTGGAGGACGCGCGGGACACCATCGCCAAGGCGCTGGAGTGCCGCGCCAACGAGGTCGTCTTCACGAGCGGCGGCACGGAGTCCGACAACGCCGCCATCAAGGGCGGCGCAATGGCGCTGCGTCCCACCGGCAACCACATCGTCACAACGGTCATCGAGCATCACGCGGTGCTTCATACGTGCCACCAGCTTGAAAGCCTTGGATTTGATGTAACTTACGTCCCCGTCGACAGCGAGGGCCTCGTTAACCCAGTCGATGTGCTAGACGCGGTGACGGACCAGACGGCGCTTGTCAGCGTCATGTACGCCAACAACGAGATAGGCACTGTGCAACCGGTGGCCGAGATAGCGCGGCTGGTTAAGGAGCGGGCGAAGGAGCAAGGCCGCACGATCCTCGTGCACACGGACGCGGTGCAGGCCGCCGGATACCTGGATCTGTCAGTGAAGCGGCTTGGCGTCGATTTGCTCAGCCTGTCGGCGCACAAGTTTCACGGGCCAAAGGGGGCCGGGGTGCTGTTTGTCCGACGTGGCACGCCATTTTCGCCGCTGTTGATGGGAGGCGGGCAGGAGCGGGAGCGCCGGTCGGGGACGGAGAATGTGCCGGCCATCGCCGGCATGGCGGAGGCGCTTCGATTGGCCGAGCAGGAGCGGGAGGCCGCGTGCGCGCACAGCGCCGCCCTGCGTGACCGGCTGGCGGCGGGCATCCTCGAACGCGTTCCCGGCTCCATTCTGAACGGCCACGCGACGCGGCGGCTGCCCAACAACGTCAACGTCTGCTTTCCGGGGCTGGAGGCGGAGCCGGTGTTGCTGGGCCTCGACCTGAAGGGGATCTATGCCTCCAGCGGAAGCGCATGTTCCACCGCGTCGCTGGAGCCGTCGCATGTGCTTACTGCCATCGGCCGGCCGGCGGACATCGCGCGGGGCAGCCTCCGGGTGACCGTGGGCAGAGGGACGACCGAGGATGATGTACACTATTTTTTGGAGACGCTGCCTCCGCTGGTGAAGCGCCTCCGCGATATGCCATCGTTCAGCGCGGGACGGGTGTGAAATCCCAGAGGGAACCCAATCGCGCGGGGCAACGTTAATTTCCTTCAAGAGAGTCTACTTGTATGGACGTGTGCACGTGAGGTTCATTCGACACATAGCGTTGCTGACGGCTCTGGCCGCAGCGCTGACTACAGCCTGCGGCGACGACTCTTTGACGAGCATCACTCTGGCTGGACGAGGCCTGACGATGAACGTCTCCGAACTCCAGGTGGTCGACGGCCTCATTTACCAGGATGTTGACTCAGAGTTCTACAGTGTCGGGCCCGCGATGGAAGGGCACGACTTGATGGTGACGCGGGTGACCATCTGGAACACCCGCTCGGGTCTGCTCTCGCTCAACATCGACGAGGATTCCGGACGGCTGGACGGCACCGACGGTGAGCGGAGCTTCCCCGTCGACCCCTACGAGCGCCGCGTGAAACTCGACGCGCCACCGGCGGCGCTGAGCCCTCACCTGCCGTTCCTCTGGGGCCCGTCGGAACTGCCGCAGGACTTCAATATAAGCGGGTGGATGGTCTTTGAATTGCCTGTTGGCACGGAGATAGCGCAGCTGCGGTGGGAACAGGTGGACGCTCTGCGCTTTCCCATAGAGATTTCAGAGTGAGGCGCCGCATTGCAGCCCTAGCTAGCGACGCGATGAATCGGTATACTCAAGAGTTGTGCGCTGAGCCAAGGACACGCTCCGGCGCTACAGATTGAATGCAGGGAAGGTCATGCCGGACACGATGATTGAGGTCAAGGACCTCACGAAATATTACGGGGACAACCTCGCCGTGGACAACATTTCCTTCCACGTCGAGAAGGGCGAGGTTGTCGGCTTCCTTGGGCCCAACGGGTCCGGCAAGACGACGACCATGCGCATTCTCACCGGCTACCTGCCGCCTTCCACCGGGGCGGCGAGCATTGCAGGACACGACACGATGACGGGATCGCTGGAGGCGCGGCGGCACATCGGCTACCTGCCGGAGACGGTGCCGCTCTACACCGACATGACCGTCGAGGACTACCTGTCCTTCCTCGGCACCATCCGCGGGATGCGCGGCGACTACCTGAACAAGCGAATCGACATTGCGATTGAGCGCGTGAAGCTGGGCGACTACCGCAAGTCGCTCATTCACAAACTCTCGAAGGGCTACAGGCAGCGCACGGGTCTGGCCCAGGCCATCCTGCACGAGCCGGAGGTGCTCATCCTGGACGAGCCCACCGTCGGAATCGACCCGATCCAGGTGGTGGAGACCCGTGAGCTCATCAAGGAGCTCGGCAGGGAGCAGACGCTGCTGCTGAGCACGCACATCCTGCCGGAGGTGAGCGCAGTCTGCGAACGGGTGCTCATCATCAATGAGGGCATACTTGTGGCCGAGGACACGCCGGACAACCTTGCAGTCCGTCTGCGGGGAACCGAGCAGGTGCAGGCGGAGATTCGCGGCCCCAGCGCGGACGTCATTCGCGAGCTTCGCGCCCTGGAGGGCGTCACGAGCGCCCGGTACATCGACACCGCCACGGGCCCGCGCTACACGATCGAGTCGCCTTCCGGCAACGACCTGAGGGAGAAGATAGCGGAGATGGTGGTGATGCACGGCTGGGGGCTGCTGCAGCTCAGCATTGTCCCGATGAGCCTGGAGGAGATCTTTCTGGAGCTTACCACCGCCGACGATGAGGAGGGCGCGGCCCGTTGAACCGACCGACACTTTCAATGCCAAACGTTTCTACCGGCGGCATTATGGCGTACATGTTGTCCACATGGCGCAACACGTTCGCCATTTTCTGGAAGGAGACCAAGACCTACTTCACGTCACCGATGGCTTACATCATCGGCGGCGTGTTCCTGGCCATCACCGGCTACCTCTTCGTCTCCAGCATCAGCGTGGCTTTCCCGGAGGCGAGCATCCGCGGCTGGCTGGACCCCAGCACGACCGTCTTTGTGCTGTGGGCGCCCGCCATCACGATGAGGCTATTGGCGGAGGAGCAGAAGCTGGGCACGCTGGAACTGCTGATGACCTCTCCCATCCGCGACTACGAGATCGTGCTGGGCAAGTTCGCGGCGGTGATGGCCATTCTCCTCGCGACGCTGGTCCTGACCCTGTTCTACACGCTGTTGCTCGTGCTCTACGGCGACCCGGACCTGGGGCCGATTCTCACCGGCTACCTCGGCATCATCTTGTTTGGCGGCGCAAGCCTGTCCATCGGGCTGCTGGCGTCGTCGCTTACGAGCAACCAGGTGGTGGCGGCCATCGTGAGCTTCGGAACGCTGTTGCTCATGGTGCTCACGAACCAGGCTGCGGACATCACCTCGGGCGTTGCCGCGCAGGTGCTCGAGGGGGTCTCCCTCAGCGGGCACTTCGACGACTTCTCCCGGGGCATCCTCGACACCAACAACGTGGTCTATTACCTGAGCGTGATGGCCTTCTTCCTCTTCCTTACCATCCGAAACATTGAGTCAAGGCGGTGGAGATAAGATGGCGGAACAGGATCTCCAACGCGTGAGCCTTTGGGAACGGATCAAGGGCATCCTTTCCGCGGCGGCGCTCTTGCTCGCCATCGTCGGCGGGGTGGCGCTGCTGGGCGGCTTTGCTCTCTGGCTCTGGGCAGACGACCTCAGGACAACCGGCACCTACATGATGATTGCCGGCGCCGTCGTCCTTCTGATTGCCGCGGTCTTCTCCTCGGTGAACATCCGGGAAGCGCTCGCAGGGCAGCGGGGCCGGTTTGCTATCAATGCCATCCTCATGGTCGTGGCCTTCACCGGCATCGTGGTTTTCTTCAATTTCATCAGCTACCACAATGTTGCCCGAGCCGACCTGACCGCGTCCAAGCAGTTCTCGCTGGCCCAGCAGACGACACAGGTGCTGGACGACCTGACAGAAAATGTCCATGCGACCGCATTCTTCATCCCTGACAGGCCAACCGATGAAGCCAATCGTCAGCTGGCCGACGACTTGATGTTCGAGTTTCAGCGGCGGTCCAACCGGACGTTCACGTATGAGTTTGTCGACCCAGAGGGCGATCCGGGACGTGCAGAGGTGTACGGCCTTTCCCAGTTCCCCTCCATCGTCTTCCAGGCACAGGATTCCGGCCAGGCCGTTGTGCTGTCAGTCCCGCCGCTGTCCGAACAGGACCTCACCAGCATGCTGCTCATCGTCACAGGCGAGCAACAGAAGCGGGTCTACTTCGTGACGGGCCACGGCGAGAAGGACGCCATCAACCAGGACCCGGAGGACCCCCAGGGCTTCGCCTTCGCGGGTAGGGGTGTACTCGCAGACAGCTACTCGGTGGACACGCTGAACCTGGCTCAGGTGGGTACGATTCCCGAGGATGCGGCGGTGCTGGTATTCCCGGGACCATCGCGAAACATGTCCATCCAGGAGTTTGACTCCTTTGACGCGTGGCTCAGGAACGGCGGACGTGCGATATTCCTCGTAGACCCGCCGGTGCCGAACAGCGTACGCACGCTGCTGGAGCCGTGGGGAATCGCGCTCGGCGGCGACACGATTGTGGACCCGGGCAGCTCCCTGCATCAGGCGCTGCGGACCCCGCTGCTCCAGAGCGGCCAGTTCAACCGGCAGACCAGCATCACCCGCGATCTGGATACGGTGCTCATGCCGCTCTCCACGCCCATCGAAATCAGCGTCGAGCCGGAGAAGGTGCCGCCATGGGTGGAGTACGTTCCGCTGGCGCGGTCGACGCTGCTGAGCTGGAAGACCTCCGACCCGGAGAGCGAGGACTTCAACCCGGAGAGAGGCGACACCATCGGCCCGTTCGACGTTGGAATGGTCGTACACGCGTGCGGCATCGTCGGCGAGGAGATCGACACGGTGATCGCGGTGGCGGGCCGCAGCCGCGAGTGCATCTCCGCGGAGGGCACGCGGAAGCCGACGACCATCGCGATCTTCGGCGACTCGGACTTTGCGGCGAACCGCTATTCGCCGTACTCCACCAACCTCGACTTCTTCCTGAACGCGGTCAATTACGTGGCGGAGGACTACAACCTCATCTCCATCCGGCCAAAGCCCTTCGCCTTCCGTGAGCTGGTTGTGACCAGCCAGGAGTTCGACTTCATCCGCTTCTCCAGCTGGTTCCTGCTGCCCGCCGCCGTTGGCCTTGCCAGCATTGCGGTCTGGTGGCGCCGGCGGTGATGCGGGAGACCAAGACGACATGACGGAGCCCCGCCGAGCATGAACACTACCGCAACGGCTGTATTGGTGGCCATCCTGGTGATTGTTGCCGGGCTGTGGTTCTTTGTCCTGGGCGAAACAGAGGAAGCGCCGGAACCCTCAGATAACTTCTGGTTCTACAAGATTGAGGAAGACGACATCGAGTTCATTGGCATCACGACGGAGGACACCGCAGGCGCCTTCTCCTATCGCGACGGCGAGGGCTGGTTCTTCGACGGCGAGAAGCAACCCCCCGTGGAACTTGCCCGCTGGGGCGGCGTCACGCTGGTGCTCAGCGGCCCGCGGGCGCGCCGCGTGCTGGCGGAGGAGATTGAAGACTACAAGACGTACGGCCTCGACCCGCCGTCGACGGTGCTCGACCTCGGCCTGACCAACGGCCGCTCATTGCAGCTGTACCTGGGCAAGCAGACACCCGACGGGACCGGTTACTATGCCTACCAGCGCGATGACGACAATCTTTACGTCATTGAGTCCGTTTGGGGAGAGGTGCTGCGCCGGCTGGCCTTTGAGCCTCCCTACCCGCAATGGTATTACCGGCTGGACCCGGCGCGCGTGCTCTATCTCGGCGTGACAAAGGGCGAAGTCACCTCTGATTTCGTGACCGAATCGACGGGCTGGCGCTTCGCCAATCCGGAGCGCACGGCCATTGACGAGAACCGCTGGGCCGAAATCCTGCCGCTGCTGGACGGCCCCGACTTCCTCGGCATTGAGGCGGAACACATCAACGACCTGGCAAAGTACGGCCTGCTGGAGCCGAGGGCAGTCATCGTCATCGAATACCTGCCTCCCCAGGGCATTGAATCCTCCAACTGGGAGAGCATCCTGGAGATAGGCGACCCGACTCCAGAGGGTGACAGGTACTATGCCCGCGCGCAGGGACAGCCATTCCTTCTCGTCCTGGACGCCCCCTGGTTCGAGACTATGGAGCGCCTTGTGGACGAGCCGCCAATCCCCGAGGAGACTGCGGCTGAGGCCACACCCGCGGCCCAGTAGCGTCCCTGCCCGCTCCCTTGGCTAGCTCAAGACGCTCCCCTATACTCACCGTGTCCATTACCTGCACTTGAGGGGGATTCCCGCATGCGCGCTGAGATACTCGCCTTTGGCACCGAGCTCCTCATGGGGGAGACCCTTGACACCAACTCCGCCCACATCGCCGCCCGCCTGCCCGCCCTTGGCATCGACCTGCACACCGTCACCATCATGGGCGACGAGATGGGCGAGATGGTGGAGATGTTCCACAGGTGCATGGAGCGCTCAGACCTGATCATCTGCACGGGCGGACTTGGCCCCACGAAGGACGACCTCACCCGAGAGGCCATTGCCGAGACGTTTGGCGAGACCATCACCTTCGACCCTGACCTCATCACTGCCATGGAGCGGAACTTCCGCAACCGCGGACAGGAGATGCCTGAAACCAACAAGAAGCAGGCAGGCGTCATCCCCTCCGTCACCGTGCTGCCCAATCCCCGAGGCACGGCGCCGGGCTGGTGGGCGGAGAAGGGCGGCAAGATCATCATCGCGATGCCGGGCGTACCCGGAGAGATGGTGCTGATGTGGGAGCATCAGGCCGCGCCGAGGCTCAAGGAGCGAGCGCAGGGCACTGTCATTATGTCCCGCACTTTCAAGACCATCGGGCTGGGCGAGGCGGCCGTCGGGGAGTACGTCGGCTCGCTATTCGGGCGTGATAACCCGTACCTCGGCATCTATGCGCGGCAGGATGGCATTCATCTGCGCATTATCGCGCGGGCCGCGAACCAGGAGGAGGCGCTTGAGCTCATCGAGCCGATGGAGGCGGAGATACGCCAAGCGCTGGACTTCGCCATCTGGGGCGTCGACGGCGAGACGCCGGAGGAGCGCGTCGGCGCGCTGCTGAGCGACCGCGGACTAACGCTGGCAGCTATGGAATCGTGCACGGGCGGCCTGCTGGCGAGCACCGTCACTGACGTTCCCGGGGCGTCGGGCTACTTCAAGGGCAGCCTTGTCACCTACGCAACCGAGGTCAAGTCAATTGCGGGCGTCGACCCCGCGCTCATAGAGGAGCACGGGGTAGTGAGCGCCGAAGTTGCCGGGGCCATGGCCAAGGCTGTGAGGGAGGCGCTCGACGCCGACGTGGGCATTGGCATCACGGGCGTCGCCGGGCCGGGCCCGCAGGACGGTATACCGGCGGGCACCGTGTATGCGGGAGTCGCCATGGACGGCGCGGTCGAGAGCACGGTCATGCGCTTCCCGCCGGACCGGCCGCTCGTCAAGCGTCGAGCCGTCGTCATGGCGCTGCTGCAGGTGTACCGCATGCTCCTGGAGCGAAACGGATAGACGATTTTCGTTGCGGGCGCCACGCCTTACGCAATATACTCGTAATGCACGAAACAACGCTGATTGCTTTGTCCGGCGAGCTGCCTGGGAGGACCCATGAAGGTTGGCATTCTGAACGTCACCGGCTATGCGGGCAGTGAGCTCGCACGCATTCTTGCGCACCACCCGGAGGCCGAGATGGTCGCCGTGACGGGGCGCAGCGCTGCGGGCCAGCGACTGGCAGAGGTGTTCCCGCACCTGGCGGCAACCGACCTCCCCATTATGGAAGAGATTGAGGAGAGCGTTGACATCGTCTTTTCCGCGCTGCCGCACAAGGCCAGCGCCGAGGCGTGCGGGCCCTTCTACAAGCAGGGGATCAAGGTCGTCGACATCAGCGCGGACTTTCGCCTGAAGAGCCTGCCGGAGTACGAGTCGTGGTACAACGTGCAGCACCCGTTCCCCGAGCTGATTGAGGAGGCGGTCTACGGCCTCACGGAGCTCCACCGGCAGGAGGTAGCGGCGGCGGGACTCGTGGCGAACCCGGGATGCTACCCCACCGGCGCAATCCTCGCGCTGGCGCCCGCCGTCAAGGCAGGCATCATCGAGCCCAACGTCGTCGTCGACGGCAAGTCGGGCGTGTCCGGCGCGGGGCGGGGCCTCGCCCTGAGCACCCACTACTCGGAGGTCAACGAGAGCGTGCGGGCCTACTCGATGGATGGCCACCGCCATCTGCCGGAGATCACCCAGGAGCTGCGCCCCGACAACGGCACGGAGCCGCGCGTCACCTTCCTCCCGCACCTGATACCCATGACGCGGGGCATCCTGAGCAGCTGCTACGCCGACCTGAATCCCGGCGCGCTGCCCAATGGCGGGGAGGCGGCCGCAGCTCTCTTCGAGGTCTACCGCGACTTCTACCGCGACGAGCCGTTCGTGAAGGTCGTCGACCAGCCGCCGCACACCAAGCACCCCCTCGGCAACAACGACTGCCTCGTCTACCCGGCCATCGACCCGCGCACGGACCGGCTCACGGTAGTCAGCGCGATCGACAACCTCGTGAAGGGCGCCGCGGGCCAGGCCGTGCAGAACATGAACCTCATGTTCGGGCTGCCGGAGGCCATGGGCCTGGAAACCCTTGCCCTGTACCCGTAACCAAGCCGACAATTGAATGAGTGACGTTGGCTGCAAGTCTCCCTTACAGGACCAGCCCCAACGTATTAGAATGCCCCCATGGTCTAGCGGCCGAGGACGCCACCCTTTCAAGGTGGAGATCGCGGGTTCGAATCCCGCTGGGGGCACCACTTTCAGCCCTTCAATCCGGGCGACTCACTGTGGTACGGGGGATGTGGTATGGCATCGGATGCGATTCCAGTTGTTGCCGCCAGGGACGTGCACAAGACCTATGGGACCGGTGAGGTGCAGGTGCATGTGCTGAAGGGCGTCAGCCTGAGCATTCAGCGGGGCGAGATGGTCGCCATCATGGGTCCAAGCGGCGGCGGCAAGACTACCCTCCTCAACTGCCTCTCAGGTCTGGACGACATCGATTCCGGCATAATCTCCATCGGCGGGTCCGACCTTGCCAAGATGAACGACACAGAGAAAACCCGCTTTCGCGCGACCAAGATGGGCTACATCTTCCAGTCCTTCAACCTTCTTCCCGTGCTCACTGCCCTTGAAAACGTGGAGATGCCCTTGTTGATATCGGGCTTTCCGGAGAAGGAGTCGCGGGAAAAGGCGCGGACCGCACTCGACCTTGTAGGCCTGGCGCAGCGTTCGGGCCACTATCCGGCGGAGATGTCCGGCGGGCAGCAACAGCGTGTGACCATCGCCCGCGCGCTGGTGAACCAGCCGGAGATCGTGTGGGCGGACGAGCCGACGGGCAACCTGGACAGCGAGAACGCGCAAGAGGTGATGGACCTGCTCATCCGGCTGAACCGTGAGCTGAACAACACGTTCGTCATCATCACGCACTCGGACTCCGTGGCGGAGCAGTCTCACCGCACAATCCGGATGCGCGACGGCCTTGTCGTGGACGACGGACTGGGCGGGAGCGCGTAGTCCGCCATGGACGAGCTGTTTGGCGCGCCGGTCACGAGCATTGCGGCCGCGTTGGCTGTTCTCTTTACCATCGCGGTCCTCTTCCTTGTCTATATTCGAGTGCGAAGTCCCATCCTTGTCCGCATGGCCTTTCGCAATGTGCTCCGCAGGCCTGGCCAGAGCCTGCTCATCATTATGGGCCTGATGCTTGCGACGGCCATCATCTCAATCGCGTTTACCATTGGCGATTCCGTGTCCTACAGCATCAAGAACGCAGCAACGGAATCGCTCCGCAACGTCGACGAATTGATAACGGTGGACCCGGAGTCGGAGTTGTGGAAGGGCCGCACGCTTCCCGATGGCTTCGGCGAGGCGAGCGTTGAGGGACTGCTGGCGGACCTGCAGGCGGACCAGGACGTCGACGGCGTGCTGCCGGCGCTGTCCGTGAGCGTCGCCGTCACTAACCCGGCAACGCGCCAGTTCGAATCAAGGGTGGAGTTGTCCGGGATTGATCCCGATTTGGCGAATGACTTCGAGCAACTCCACGACACTGCAGGAGCCCCCGTCAACCTGAATGGGCTGGGCGCCGACGAGGTCTATCTCACCCGGCAGGCCGCGGAATCGCTGCAAGCCGGGGCGGGAGACACCGTACAAGTGGTGCTCGGGCCGGGGCAGTACGTCCCTGTATCCGTCGTGGGCGTCATTGATGAATACTTCGCGCGGCCCAACGGCACTGACGTTACCCTGGTGATGCCGCTCGCCGCGGCGCAGTCCTTACTGGGACGACCGGGAGAGGTGAACGCTGTCCTCATCTCCAACGACGGCGACGTCAACTCCGGCGTCGAGCTTACTTCCACGATTGTCGAACGCTATGAGCAGCGTGACGACCTGGCGGGCCAAGGTCTCCATCTGGTGACTCTGAAGCAAGAAGTTGTGGACAGGGCCAATGAGGTTGGCGGCCTGTTTGTCTCACTCTTCACCACATTCGGGCTCTTTTCCATCGGCGTTGGACTGTTGCTGATATTCCTGATCTTCTCCATGCTTGCGGCGGAGCGTAAGAGCGAAATGGGAATGGCCCGCGCGGTGGGGATGCAGCGCGGGCACCTGATACGCATGTTCACTTTCGAGGGATCCATTTACGGCATCGGGTCCGCAATGGTTGGCGCGGTCATCGGCGTCGGACTCGGGTACTTGCTTGTGCTGGTCGTCGATGCCATTTTTGGCGGGACTGAGACTGGTGGGGGCTACTTCTACAACTTCCATTTCGAACCGCTGGGGCTTGTGATTGCATTCCTGGCGGGCAGCGTGCTCACCTTTACGACGGTCGTGGCGGCATCGCGGGGAATCAGCAGGCTCAACATCGTCCGCGCCATCCGGGACCTGCCGGAGCCGGAGGTGTCCGGTTCACGGAACCGGCTCCTCATTCAGGGCGTCATCATCGCCGTCTTGGGTGTGCTGATTGCGGTGGGAGCGCTGCAGGACCTGCAGATTGTCAATCTGGGTCTTGGGATATCCTTCTTCATCATAGGCATTGCCATGGCGGTCCGTTCGCGGGGCGCGTCCGCGCGATGGACCTACACGGCCACCGGTCTGATCCTGGTTGTTTACTGGTTGATCCCACACGAACTGTTCAGTTTCATCAGTGAAGAATGGAATGAGGACATTTCCGGCTTCTTTGTCACCGGAGTGTTCATTGTCACCGGCGCAGTTTTGGCGACCGTCAACAACTCGACCTTCGTGCTGGTTTTGATGACCGGCACCTTTGGCCGCATCCGCAGGCTCTCTCCTATCATCAAGTCCGCCGTGTCCTATCCGATGCGGTATGGCTACAGGACCGGCATGTCGCTCGCTATGTTTGCCATCGTCATCTTCTCCGTTACGGCAATGGCTACCCTGGTGGCTGTGATGGACAATCTGTACGGGGACCAGGACCGACTCGCCGGCGGCTACGAGGTTACCGCAGTGGTCCGCTCCCACCTGAACCTGATTGAAGACCTGGGGGCGGCGGTAGACGCCAGCACGGCGCGGGACGTCATCGAGTACGCAAATGGAGAGCCCTCCGTGGGCACCATACGCTCGGCCAGCGGCGCCGAGGCCCGGCTGGCGTCCAGCGTCGACGGCGAGACTGAGCATACGTTCATCACCGGTCTCGACGACGATTTCATCGCAAGCAACGGCTTCGACATCGCCCTGACTACGGCAGAGTATACGGCGGACGGCGAAGTTGACTCTGCGGCGGTATGGCAAGCCCTGCGAGACAACCCGGGGACGGCCGTCGTCAACGCCCTCCTGGTGCCGGCCCGCAATCAGGTCGCGTTTCAACTTGTTGAGGAGCAGTTCACGCTGCACGAGGTAGAGGGCCTCTTTCTTGAGAACGAGGTCATGGACCCCATCCCCATCGTCATTCAGGATGAGGACACCGGAGAGATTCTGGAGCTCACGGTAATAGCGGTCCTGGACAACTTTGCGTCTTCTGACGGTCCGCTGCCCAGCGGATTTCTCACGTCCACTCAGTCCTTCGTGGATATGCCGGACGCCAGCCAGTATTTCTTCAATGTGAAAGGCGATACAGCGGAGGCTGCACAGACCATTGAAGCGGCCTTCTTTGAGAATGGGATTGAGTCGATTGACCTTCAGGCGTTGATTGCCGAGTTGCAGGCGGTGCGCAAGGCCCTGTTCAACATGATGGTGGGCTTCATGCTTCTGGGCCTGGTAGTGGGCATCGTGGCTCTGGGCTTCATCAGCGCCCGCACCGTCGTTGAGCGCCGCCAGGCGATTGGCGTCCTTCGGGCCATCGGTTTCTCCAGGGGCATGGTGCAACTGAGCTTCCTGATTGAGTCCTCTTTCGTTGCCCTGCTGGGCATAGGGCTTGGCGTAGGGCTCGGGCTCTTGGCCTCAGTGAATTTGGTCAACGAGATTCGGTCAGAGGAGCCTTCGCTTGAGTTCGTCATACCGTGGGTGAATATAGCGCTCATCGCGCTGACTGCCTACTTCTTCACGCTGTTGACCACCGTGTTGCCGGCGAGACAGGCGGCGGCAGTCGCACCCGCAGAAGCGCTGCGGTACGAGTAAGGCGAATGCCTCGGAAGCGCCCCTCCGCAGACTCAGGGCGAACGGCTGTCGTTTTCTATTGCGCTAGTCCCGCTCCAGCAGCTCGATGCGCACGTTGCCCGGCGCCTTCACGAAGGCGATCTTTACTCCGGGCCGTAGCTGGAACGGCTCTGTCGAGAACTCCGCGCCCTTGGCCTTCAGTTCCTCAGCGGCGGTGAATATGTCGTCCACGCGCAGGCCGAAGTGATCGAGGCCGGTGTAGGGCTCGCTGGGGCCCTCAGGCACGTTATCGCCGGCCCGGGCGATGAAGATGGTCAGGCCGTTGAGGTCCAGGTCCACACGGGGCTGGCCGTCGGACTGAACGGACTCGAGCACCTCGGCGCCGAACATCGTCTCGAAATAGCGCGCCGTCGCCATGGGGTCCCGGCTGCGCAGGTGCATGTGGTCGTACGTGTACATGGTCATGGCACTCCTCCATCATCGGATGGCGGGAGGCTAGCACGGGCGCCTCTGGCGGGCAAGCCGCGTCCTTGACTGCGCTTCTGACGCTCCATAGACTACAAACAATACGACTCCAAGGAGGAGCGGATGCTCTCACAGCACGACAACGAGACTCTCACTCGCGTAGGCCCAGGAACCCCGATGGGCGAACTGCTGCGTGAATACTGGATACCCGCGATGCTCTCGACGGAGCTGCCGGACCCGGACTGCCCTCCCGTGCGCGTACGGCTGCTCGGCGAGGACCTCGTCGCATTCCGCGACACCGACGGCAAGCTGGGCCTCATCGACAACTACTGTCCGCACCGCCGGGCAAGCCTGTTCTTCGGACGCAACGAGGAGTGCGGGCTTCGCTGCGTGTACCACGGCTGGAAGTTCGATGTGAACGGCGACTGCGTCGACATGCCCTCGGAGCCGGCAGAGAGCAACTTCAAGGACAAGGTGAAGATCAAGGCCTACAGGATGGTTGAGCGCAACGGCATGATCTGGGCGTACATGGGTCCTCGCGCGGTCCCGCCGCCGCTGCCGGACATCGAGCCGAACATGATGGAAGAGAGCGTAGACTCCAACTCGGCCGGGCTGCGGGAGTGCAACTGGGTGCAGGCGATGGAGGGCGACATAGACACGGCCCACCTGAGCTTCCTGCACCTTGGCAAGGTCTCGGCGGAGGACGTGCAGCCAGGTACGTTCGACTACTACAACCAGAAGGACAAGGCGCCCCATTACAAGGTTGTCGAGACGGATTACGGCACCATGTACGGCGCGTACCGCCCCGCGGAGGAGGACTCCTACTACTGGCGTGTCGCCCAGTTCATGATGCCCTTCTACACGATTCCACCAGAGGGGCGCCTGGGGCAGAAGATTGGCGTGCGGTGCTGGGTGCCCGTGGATGACAACCACACCATGTTCATGAGCATGTCAGTACGCAACACCAACAGTTCCATGGCGCGCAAGACCGTCGACGGACAGCCGATTGTGGGGCTGGGCGGCGCGCGCGGGAAGCGCCCCGACGGCACTGGATGGCTGGAGCGGCACCGCTTTGAAGCCAACAAGGAAAATGACTACTTCATTGACCGGGACGCGCAGAAGAGCAAGAGCTTCACGGGCATCGTTGGCATCCACATACAGGACCAGGCGATCACGGAGAGCATGGACCCCGTGGTCGACCGCTCCCGGGAGCGGCTCGGCACCAGCGACGGCATGATCATCAAGACACGGCAGCGGCTCATCAACGCGGCCCGCTCGCTGCAGGAGGGCGTGTCTGCGCCCGCTGTCGACAACCCGGAGCTCTACCGCGTGCGGTCGGGCGGGGTTATCCTCCCACGCGCCGCCGACTGGATCGAGGCGACGGAGGAATTGCGCAAGGCCTTCGTCGTCCACCCGGGCATTGAGAACACCACGTCCTAGCCACGATCATACGCGGCAGCAGGGGGGCGCGCACCGCAAGGGCGCGCCCCCCTGTTTCAGGACCGGCACACATTCAAGTTGTCTATACGTTGCCAACTGTTGCGTCCGTTCTATCTGGCAAACAGCCTTCACGTGAACTTCTACGAAAGCCGGCTTGAACGGCCCTACGTTCGGGACTTGCTCGCTTGCCGGTAGCGCGCGAGCAGTCATCTCATTCCCACGCGGAATCCTGTAATTCCATATTTGGTATTGCGCCTGTCGACCCTCACTTCGTACACTGGATGAGTCAAGGTTAACTTCTGGATTGGAAGCACCGAATTGAACGACTGGGCTATCTATGCGTCCACAATCTCCCGGTCTTTTGGCGACGTAAAGGCGGTCAACGCGGTAGACCTCGCCATCCCTAGGGGCGAGGTCTACGGCTTCCTGGGGCCGAACGGCGCCGGCAAGACCACCCTCGTGCGCATGCTGATCACGCTGCTGCTCCCGACCGCGGGGCAGGCGTGGGTGGTCGGCCATGAGCTCGTATCGGACGCCAAGGAGATACGGCTGCGCATTGGCGCCGCGCTACAGGATACGGCCCTGGACCCGAAGCAGACCGGCGTCGAGTTTCTCCGATTGCAGGGGTTCCTGTATGGGCTCACCGGCAGGGAAGTGCGGCAGCGCGTCGACGACCTGGCGTCGCTGGTGGACATCGGCGACGCGCTCTCGCGCAGCATCGGCACCTACTCGGGCGGCATGAAGCGGCGGCTTGACCTGGCCGCGGCCATGATCCACAACCCGGAGGTCCTGTTCCTCGATGAGCCGACGACCGGCCTTGACCCGATCAGCCGCCGCCGCGTATGGGAGGAGATCCAACGTGTCAACAAAGCGCTGGGCGTCACCATCTTCCTCACGACACAGTATCTTGAAGAGGCCGACATGCTGGCCGACCGCGTCGGGATCATCAACCAGGGCGTGCTCGCGGCCGAGGGCACGCCGCCCGATCTGAAGCGGTCGCTCGGGTCCGACGTGATCATTGCGACGGTGGATGGCGACGCGGAAGAGGCGCGGCTGGCGGTCGGGAGTCTGCCGGCCATTGAGCAGGTGGACGTGTACGGCAACGAGGTCGTCGTCCGCGTGTCCAACGGCGCGGCGCAGATCGGGGCCATCGCGCTCGCACTGAACCAGAACGGTGCCGAGATCCGCGAGATACGCATGCATACCCCAACCCTCGACGACGTTTTCCTCAGTGTCACGGGCGAGCGATTCGAGGAGGTTGGAACGGAGGAGTCAGCAGATGGCGAGTAGCCAATTAGCCGCGACGGAGGTACGCGCCCGGCACGCGGGGTTTCACCGGGACGTGATGTCCGTGGCCGGCCGTGCGCTCCGTTCCATTCCAAGGGACCCGGAGGCCATCTACCCGGCGCTGGTCATCCCTATCTTCTTCTTTGCCGTAAACATCGGCGCGCTGCAGGACCTGGCCGAGGATATCCCCGGGCTGGATTACAAGGCATTCCAGCTCCCGGTAGCCATCATCTTTGCGGTGACCGGCATCTCCCGCGCCATCACCCTGGTCACGGACATCCAGACCGGCTATTTCGACCGGCTCGCACTGACGCCGGTCAGCCGGTTCTCATTGTTGCTCGGGCTCATGGTGGCCGACATTGCGCTGGTGGTCGCGCTGACTATCCCGGTGCTTATCCTGGGATTCATCGTGGGGGTGCGTTTTGAAAGCGGCATGCTGGGGATACTTCTGTTCATCGCCATGGCCGGCGCGTGGGGTCTGGCGTTCACCGGCTTCCCATACGCCATCGCCCTGAAGACAGGCAATCCCGCCGCGGTCAACGTGAGCTTCCTGATATTCTTCCCGTTCGTGTTCCTGACCACCATTTTTGTGCCGCTGGAGGCCATGACCGGCTGGCTCCAGGCCATCGCCACCTACAACCCGGTCACATACCTGCTCGAAGGCCTGCGCTCCCTGGTCACCGACGACTGGAACTGGCCGATGATCCTGCAGGGGCTGGGGGCCATCGTGCTGGTGGGCGCGGTGAGCATGACGCTGGCCTTTCTCGCGCTCGTGGGCCGGGCGAGGCGGGCGTAGGCGGACGGCATTCCGCACCGGTGGACGCTCTTGATACCCGTTGCTATCATGGGCCACGATTGACCTTGCGAGGAGGCGTCCTGTGGCAACGTATTTCCGCGCGATCACGGACGAACAGGCGGACCTGATTCGGAATGCCCACCTCTTCTTCGTGGCGAGCGCGGACCCGGCGCTCGGCGAGGGGCCGGAGGGTGTTGGGCCCGTCAACCTGTCGCCCAAGGGCGGCGTGCCGCTGCACGTGCTTGGCCCCAACAAGGTCGCCTACCTGGACTTCGGCGGCAGCGGCAACGAGACGGCGCGGCATGCCTCAGCCGGCGGCCCCATGACGGTGATGGTGTGCTCGTTCGAGCAGGAAAACGCCGCAGTCGTCAGGCTTTTCGGCAAGGCCACAGTCACACCTCTGGAAGAGTCGCCCCTCGCCGCAATGCTTACGGAGGACAGCGGGGACGAGACTATGGGGATGCGGAAGCGGCAGGCTATCGTCGTCGAGGTAGACAGCACCGTCACAAGCTGCGGCTACGGCGTGCCGATGCTGGAGTACGTGTCCCAGCGCACGCCGGAGCAACGAGGGACAGCCTACAAGCCGCCGAGGCGAGCGGCGGCAGGAACCGCCTAGACAAAACCAGGGAGGAACCACACGTATGAGAGGTCTTCAGGGACGAGTGGCCGTCGTGACCGGCGCACACGGCGGCATGGGATCTGCCGCCGCGATTCGGCTCGGCGAGGAGGGCGTCAAGGTCGCAGCGCTCGACATCAAGGACTGCGGCGACACCATCGCGGCCATAGCCGCGGCGGGCGGCGATGCGCAGGCGTGGGTCTGCGACACCACGAACGAGGAGCAACTTGCACAGGTCATGCAGGAAGTCGCTGAGCGCTTTGGGGGCATCAACATCCTCGTCAACAACGCCGGGCTGCTCTCGCCACGCGTCCACTTCATGGACTGGAAGACCGAGGACGTCGAGCGGTTCATGCATGTGAACTACATGGGCTACGTACACACCACTCGCGCCGCGTACAACTACATCAAGGAAAGCGGCAACGGGCGCATCATCAACGTCGCGTCGCGCACCACCTTTGCGGGCGCGCCGGGGCAGTTTCCGTACACGGCCAGCAAGGGCGCCATCCAGGGCCTGACGTGGACGCTGTGCAAGGAGGCCGGCGCGGACGGCATCACGGTGAACGCCGTCATGCCGGGGCAGGTCGCGACGCCCGGCACCATGGCACACTCGGACGAGGAGGCGTTCAACCGCACGATGCAGAACCAGGCGATCAAGGAGCGCGTCTACCCGGAGCACCTGGCGGCGCTCATTGCGTTCATGGCGAGCGACGACGCCGCGATGATCAGCGGCCAGAGCATCGTGTGCGACGGCGGCGGGCTGATGCGGTAATTTGCCCCTGAACTCGGCGATGGGCCGGGCCAGGCAGAACGTAAGGAGGACATGATGAAGAAGTCCAGGATCAGCGAGGTCCCGAAGGAGTCCGCGGCGTCAGCGCTCTTCACCAGTGAAGACGTCTACCGCCAGCCCCTCGCGCCGGACAGCACCGACTTCAACGCGTCGGTCGTCGGCTTCGGGCATGGCGTGCGGAACAAGTTCCACACGCACACGAGCGACCAACTGCTCATCGTCACCCACGGCAAGGGCGTCTTTGCGACGGAGGGCGAGCAGGTGGAGCTGGAGCCCGGCGACGTGATCTTCTCCCCCGGCGGCGAGAAGCACTGGCACGGCGCGGACGGCGAGCACGACTTCGCGCACATCACCGTCACACGCAAGGACAGCGTCACGACGCAGCACGAGGAGTAGGGGAACAGCCGTTCATCCTGAGCCCGTCGAAAGGGGAGGGAAACCCCTTCGGAGCACCTCATGACTACGATTGTCAGCTGGAACGTTGCTCAACGCTCCGAACCTTGGGCGCAGTTGCTCGCTATGGACGCCGACGTCGCGCTGCTGCAAGAGGCTGCGGCACCCCCGGAGGGCGTACGCTATCGCGTCTGGCACAGCAATGTCCCATTTCACACTCCCGGTCCAGAAGGTTACCGACCCGTCAAGTGGCGTGCTGCCGTCGTTCGCCTTTCTAACCGCGTAAAGGTCGATTGGATCGAGGCCAAGCCTCTCGTCGACGCCGAGTGGGGCGAGTTCGCTGTTACCCGCCCGGGTACCCTGGAGGCGGCTTGGGTGACGCCGCCATTGGGCGAACCCTTCATTGTGTGCTCCATGTACAGCCAGTGGACACGACCCCTCAAGGGCGCCGGTGAGTGGATCATGGCCGACAACTCTGCCCATCGACTCATTTCAGACCTGTCCGGTCTTATCGGCAGGCAGCGGGGACACCGCATCATCGCTGCCGGAGACCTCAACATCTTTCACGGCTTTGGCGACGGAGGGAGCAAGTATTGGGAAGCTCGCTATCGGACGGTTTTCGACCGGATGACCGCCATTGGACTGGAGTTCATGGGTCCTCAGGCGCCGAACGGCAGGCAGGCTGAGCCGCGGGGATATGGTGAACCTGCCGACTCCAAAAACGTGCCTACCTACCACACCAACAGACAGTCCCCTGCGACCGCGCAGAACCAGCTTGACTACGTATTCGCGTCACGGGGCTTCCATGAGAGGGTCACCGTCCGCGCCCTCAACAACCCTGAAGACTGGGGGCCCAGCGACCACTGCCGCGTGCTCATTGAGGTCTCGGAGGGATAGAATGGTTGCGGCAGGCTTGTGACCCACAAACCTCGACAGTGCCCTCGGCCCGGCCCGCGTCAGGGCACAAGGGGGAAAGACATGACAACCGGAAGCTCACTCACAAGGACGGACAGAAACCTCTGGAACGCCATCGTCACGGAGTCCGTCGCCAATGTGAAGTACCAGGCCTTCGCGCAGCAGGCGTTGATTGAGGGCCACCCCGAGGTGGCGCAGATCTTCCAGGAGGTTGCCGGGGCCGAGAACATCCACGGCATAAACCACCTGCGGGTCGCGGGCGACGTCAAGTCATCGGTGGAGAACCTGCGCAGCGTCATCGCGGGCGAGGCTGAAGAAGCGGCGCGGGTGTATCCGCAGATGATCCAGGCAGCCCTCGATGAAGGGCGCCGCGACGCGGCCGACACCTTCCGCATGGCTATGGACCGCGAGCAGCACCACCTGAACATGTTTGAGGCCTCTCTGGAACAATTGAAGCGAAAGCTGTCAGAGCAGGCCTTGTCGCAGCCAACACCTGCGCAGGTCCAACAAGCGGCCGCCGCGGCGCGAACCAAGGCGGCTGAGCCCTTCATCGACAGGCAGTCGTGGGCCAGCACGGAGGAAGTAGACACGGAGCGATGGCGCATCGCGGCGTCCGCCCGCGTCCGCGAGGTTGTGTTTGGCGCGCAGGACGGGCTCGTCAGCACGCTTGCGCTGGTGACCGCAGTCGCGGCCGCCGTCACTGGGAACAACGCGTCGTTCGTGCTGGTTGCCGGGCTGGCGGGGGCGCTCGCAGGCATGATCTCCATGGCCACGGGCGCCTTCCTCGGCTCCCGTGCGGCGCAGGACCTGCAGCGGGCGGAGATCGAGAAGGAGGCGCGGGAGCTTGAGGAGCACCCAGCCGAGGAGCTGGCGGAGTTGGTGTCGTTATATCAGCGGGAGGGGCTGAGCCTGCGTGAGGCTCGTGGCCTTGCCGACAAGGTGTCCGAGGACAAGGACCTGTGGCTTCGGACGCTGCTGGAAAAGGAGTTGGGCATCAGCCCGGAGATTACCTCCAACCCCGTGAAGGACGCCGTTACGATGGGCACGGCCTTTGTGATTGCGGCGTTCATTCCCATCCTGCCGTATTTCTTCCTTGAGATTGCCAGGGCCATCCCTGTGTCTGTCGCGGTTACGCTGGTCGGGCTCTATGGTCTCGGCGTCTACAAGGGGCGGCTGGTCAAGAAGTCCCCGTGGATGCACGGGCTGGAAGTGTTGGCCATCGGCTCCGTGGCGGCTGCGTTGTCCTTCGGTATAGGCGAGGGCATCCCGCGCATCTTTGGCTAGCAAAGCACTCGATAGAAGGGTAGCCAATGCCTTTTGGCTTTTTGAACCGCAAGGGGGGCAAGGAGGAGGCGGAGCGCGGGCTGGAGCGCAGCCGCACCACTTTCTTTGGCCGCCTCAAGGACCTGATGGTGCGCGGCGGCGCCGGCGAGGACGTCTGGGACGAGGCCGAAGAGCTGCTGATCGAGGCCGATGTCGGCGCGGGGCTTGCGATGGAGCTCCTGGACCGCGCCCGCGACAGGGCTCGCGGCGCCCGCTCCGCTGACGATGTCTTCGAGGCGCTGAAGGCGGATATCCTTGGGGTGCTCACCGCCGTCGAGGGTGCGCCACTTGGTCAACCAGATGGCGGCGGCAACGGCATGCCGGCACACAAGCCGCTTGTGGTGCTGGTCGTCGGCGTGAACGGCGCGGGGAAGACGACGAGCATTGCCAAGCTCGCCGCGCTCTTCCGCTCCGAGGGCAAGCGCGTTGTGCTCGCCGCCGCCGACACGTTCCGGGCCGCCGCGATCGAGCAGCTCCAGCACTGGGGGGAGCGGGCGGGGGCCGACGTCATCGCGCACAACCAGGGCGGCGACCCGGCGGCCGTCGCTTTCGACGCCATGGAGGCCGCCCGCGCCCGCGGCGCCGACGTGCTCATCGTCGATACGGCGGGGGGGCTGCACACCAAGAGCAACCTGATGGAAGAGATGAAGAAGATCGGCCGCGTCCTTGGCCGGGTGGATGACTCCGCGCCGCACGAGGTGCTGCTGGTGCTGGACGCCACGACGGGCCAGAACGGCCTGGTGCAGGCCAAAGAGTTCACGCAGGCCGTCGGCTGCACGGGCATCGTGCTGACCAAGCTGGACGGCACCGCCAAGGGCGGTGTGGTCTTGGCCATCGCACGAGAGATGGGGCTGCCCGTACGCTTCGTAGGCACCGGTGAGGGTATGGGCGACCTCTCTCCCTTCGCGCCGGAAGAGTACGTGGACGCCCTGTTCAGCGCCAGCCGCTGATGACGCACGCCATCCTCTGGCTCATCACCATTGAGGCGCTGGGCCTGCTGGCCTTCCCCGTCGCCTACGCGCTGTTCCCCGCGCTCCGGGACCGTGGGTTCGGCTTTGCAAAGCCCCTGGGCATGCTGACGCTTGCCTACCCGGTGTGGGCGCTGGGGAGCGCGCACATTCCCCTCGGCCCGCGAGCGACCGCCGCGCTGGTGTTCGTCGCGCTGGCCCTCGGTGCTGCGATGCTCGCGCGGCGGCTATGGCCGGAGATCCTGGACTTCGTGCGACGCGAATGGCGGCTGCTGGCGGCGACGGAGGCCGTCTTCCTCATCGTCTTCATCCTGTGGGCGCTGATGCGGGCTGGCATGCCCGGCATCGGGCACACCGAGCAGCCGATGGACTTCGCCTTCCTCAACGCGTCCATGATCGCGCCCGTGTTTCCACCGGAGGACCCGTGGCTCTCCGGTCACGGCATCAGCTACTACTACTTCGGCTACCTGACAATGGGCCTGCCCGGCGTGCTGGCGGGCATTCCATCGGGCTTTGTGTACAACCTCGCGCTGGCGCTGCTGCCAGCGATGGCCGCGATGGGAGTCGTGAGCCTTGTCAGCTCTGTCGCGGTGCGGATGGGCGCGAGGCTGCACACGGCCTTTGGCGTTGGGCTGCTGGGCGTGCTGATGCTCGGCTTCCTCGGCAACCTTGAGGGCGTGTTCGAGATGCTGCGGACCTGGGGCGCCGGCGGCGAGGGGTTCTGGCAGGCCGTCGGCATCAAGGGCCTCGACGCGCCCGCCACGAGCGCCTCTTTCTTCCCGGCCGACCACTGGTGGTGGTGGCGGTCAAGCCGCGTCATCGACACCATCGTAGCGGGCGTCAGCATGGACCCGACGATCCACGAGTACCCCTTCTTCAGCTGGCACCTCGGAGACCTGCACGCACACGTTATGTCCATCCCCTTTGTGCTGCTCTTCCTGGGCTTCAGTTTCGCCCTGCTCGCCGATGAGACACCACTCAGCGGCGCCTGGTGGCGGCGACGCTGGCACTTCGTGGCCGCGATGGGGCTGACGCTGGGTGCGCTTGGTTTTATCAACGCGTGGGACCTGCCGGTGTTCTTCGCCATCGGGGCGGGCGCGGCGTCGCTATGCGCGTACCGTGCCGCGCGAGACGGCGAACGCGGCGGCCTCTGGTGGGCGGCGGGCGTCGCCGGTGCGCTGCTGCTCCTGGCAGTCGTGCCGTACTTGCCGTACTACGTCGGGTCACTGGCGGGACAGGTGAAAGGTATCGCGCCCCTCACGGCGCCGGGAAGCTCGCCCCTGCACTTCCTCATCGTGTGGGGCGTCTTCGCGTGGGCCATCGCCGCTATCGCGCTCCCGGCGCTTGCAGGAGAGCATGGGCAGCTCGTGCGCGACCGGCCCCTCATGGTTGCCGTTGCGCTGGGACTTGCGCCCTTTGTGCTGTGGCTTGGGCCGGTGCTCGTGGCGGGGGAGACGGCGGAGCTTGCGGACCGACTGTGGGTCGCGCTGCCGCTATCGCTGGCGCTTGCGATTGCACTGGCGGCGACGCTGCGGGCATCCTCGGGCGACGAGGGCGGAGGGCTCGCGTTTGCGCTGGGCGCGGCGGCCATGGGCATCGCGCTGGTCTTGGGGCCGGAGCTCTTCTACGTCGTCGATTCCTTTGACAACCGCATGAATACGGTGTTCAAGCTCTACTATCAGGCGTGGGCCATTCTTGCTGTGGCCGCGCCGCTCACCCTATACTTTGGAATACGGAGCGCCCTTCAAGGCGGCCTCTGGCTCCGCCGCGCCGGTGCGGCAGTGGTGGTTGGGTTTGCCGCCCTGGCAGTGGGCGCATTCTATCTTCCCGCGGGAATGACGCTGACAGTGAACGCAACGTCCGGCAACCAATACACCCTTGACGCGACGGCCTTCCTGCGCGAGCAGGCGCCGGGCGAGCACGCGGCCATCGAGTGGCTGCGCGACAACGCCTTGGCGGGCGACGTGATCGTCGAGGCCGTTGGCGGCGACTACTCGACGTTCGGGCGCGTGGCGTCGTTTACGGGCCTGCCGTCGCCGCTGAACTGGCCCGGCCACGAGCTGCAGTGGCGCGGTTCCTCCGATCCACAGACCGGCCGCGCCGAGGACGTAGCGGCGCTCTACCGCGCGCCGGACGCCTCGGCGGCCGAGTCCATCATCGAGCGCTACGGCGTCCGCTACGTTGTGCTCGGTCCGCGTGAGCGGGACACGTACAAGGTGGACACCCTCGATCACCTTGCCCCAGCGCTCTCGGAAGCGTTTTCGCACGACGATGTGCAGGTCTACGAAGCAGTGGGCGACGATGCGTAACCCCATCGCCTACCATCCCTCGACGTTCCAACGGCAGGAGCCATCCGGCGCGCCGCGGCCCGCGGGCCGGTGGTCTCCCGCGTGGCTCACCTTCCGTTGGGAGTTGGCCTTCTATATTGCGCTGGCGCTCGTCGCGCTGGCGATGCGCGTGTGGGAGCTGGGCGACCGGGCCATGCACCACGACGAGAGCCTGCACGCCCTGTATAGCTGGTACATCACCGAGGGCCGCGGCTACGAGCACAACCCGCTGCTGCACGGCCCGCTGCAGTACCACGTCAACGCCCTGGTCTTCTTCCTGTTCGGCGACAATGATGCAACGGCCCGCATCGCCTACGCCCTGGTGGGCACGGGCCTCGTCGCGCTGCCGTGGCTTCTGCGAGACTGGCTGGGACGCACGGGCGCGATGTGCGCGGCTGTCCTGCTGGCCCTCTCTCCCACGATGCTGTACTTCAGCCGCTTCGCCCGCAACGACATCCTCATGGCGGCGCTGACGCTGGGGCTGGTGATTGTGGTGTGGCGGTACATGCGAGACCGGCAGCCCGTGTACCTCTACTTGGCGGCGGCAATCCTGGCGCTGGCCTTCTCCGCCAAGGAGACCATCTACATTACCCTCTTTGCGATGGGCGCGTTTCTTGCCTTCCTCTCGATCGGCGACCTGAAGGGCGTCGTTCTGGGACGCCTGAGGATATCCGAGATCAGCGCGCCCGCCGCCATGCTGCTGGTGCTCTTCACCCTGAGCCTGCCGATGGCGGCCGCCGCGTCCTCCGTGGTGCAGGGTCCGCTGGGCATTGTGCTGCTGAACGATGACCCTGGCGCAGGGCGCGTCGGGATGCCGCTGGAGGGCGGGAACTACGTCGCGGCGGCGCTGACCGCAGTGCTGTTCGCGGTGTCGGCGGCGCTGGGGATCGCCTGGGACTGGCGGCGCTGGCTGCTGTGTGCAGGCATCTTTGGGCTCATATACGTGCTGCTCTTCACCAGCTTCTTCACCAGCCCCTTCGGCGCGGTCACCGGCGTGTGGCAGAGCCTTGGCTACTGGCTGGCGCAGCAGGACGTGGGCCGGGGGAGCCAACCTTGGTACTACTACTTCGTCATCGGCAGCAACTACGAGTTCCTTGCGGCCGCTGCGGCTATTGGCGGCGCGGTGTGGGCCTTTGTGCGGGGCGGCGTGCTGGCCCCCCTCGACGCGGTGTGGAACACACCCCTGCGAGAGCACAACCGGGACGCCTTCGCGTCGCCGCAGCTCTTTGCTGTGTTCCTCATCTTCTGGGGCGTCGTCAACTTCATCCTGTTTACCCTGGCGGCCGAGAAGATGCCGTGGCTGCTGGTGCACGTCATGCTGCCGGCGGCGCTGCTGGCGGGCCTGGCCCTCGGGCGGCTGGTGGCGTTGATGCCGTGGCGGCGCGCCGTGCGCGAGAACGCGTGGCTCGCGCTGCCGCTGACGCCGCTGGCGCTGCTGCTGGCCTACCGCGTGCTGTTCTACGAATCTCCGGCGGTCATCGACCTGCAGGCGTTCCTGCGTATCTGGGGCATTCTGCTGCTCCTGTTCGGGGCAATCGCGGGCGTGCTCTACTTCGCCATGCGGCTGGGCACGCGGCAGGGGCTTGGACTGGCGGGGCTGGCGCTGGCCGTCGTGCTGCTGGCGCTCGGCGTGCGCGCAGGCTGGACGGCCTCGTACCACAACGGCGACACGCCGACCGAGATGCTGGTCTACACCATGAGCTCCCCGGACATCGTCAACGTCCTGCGGGACGTGAAGCGGTTGTCCGAGCAGAGCGGCCGCGGCGAGGCCATTCCCATCAGCATCGACGGGCATAGCGGCTTCGCGTGGCCGTGGGCGTGGTACTTCCGCGACTACGAGGCCGTCGGCTACCCGACGTACGCAAGCCCTCGGCAGCCGGAGAACCCCAACGGCGGCGTCGTCCTCGTCCACGTCAACAATGAGGCCCTCGCGGACGCGGGGCTTCGCGAGGCGGGCTTCACGCAGGTCCTGCGCTACAAGCACCGGTGGTGGTTCCCGGAGAGCTACCGCAACCTGACACCCGGTGGGGTATTGAACGGCATTGCGGACCGTTCGGCGTGGCAGAGCGCTTTCCGCTATTGGCTTTTCCGCGACTTTGAGACGCCACTTGGCTCGGAGGACGCCTACCTCTACTATTCGGATGACTTGCTGCAATTGGGCGCAATTGACCCCGGTTAGGCCCGTTGCTTGTACGGCGTCGCGGCCCCTATACTCATAGCTGTTGAGACGGGACTGAAAGACTCTTCTGCACCGAAACCGTCTCCGGAGAGAGTTCCCGTTGCTGTTATCCAAGCGGTTCTTCATTGGCCTTGTCCTGAGCGTGTTCTTCCTGGCTATATTCCTTTGGCGAGCGGATGTCAGTGACATCTGGGATGCCATGGAGTCAGCCAACTACCTCTACATCATCCCCGCTGTCGGGATGTACCTGACTTCGCTGTTGTGGCGGACGCTGCGCTGGAAGATCATTCTCTCGCCCATGGGCGACTACCGCGTATCCCGGCTGTGGCCAGTTGTGCTGGTGGGGTATGCGGCCAACAACGTCCTCCCCGTCCGGCTGGGAGAGCTGGTCCGCTCATACTTCCTGAACATCCGCGAGGGCGTGTCGAAGACCACGGCCCTCGCCACCATCCTCATTGAGCGCGTGGCGGACGGCATGGCGCTGCTGCTGCTGGTGGGCGTGGTCGCCATATTCATCCCTCCCATCGACCTGTTCAGGGCCATCGGTGAATTGACGCGCGTGCCGTGGCTGCTGCTCACCATGATGCTGAGTGTGCCGTTCTTCTCCTTCGCCTTCCTCCTTGTCTCAATGGCGGTCTGGCCTGAGCGGGTCGAGCGTTTCATGGCCCGGGTGCTCAACTACCTGCCGGCTCGTGCGCGCCCGATGGCCGGCTTCCTCTCGTCGCGCTTCCTGGAAGGGCTTACGGCGCTCCGGCACCCGGACCGGCTTGGCAAGATCATCGCCCTCTCCATTCCCGTGTGGACGTTTGAGGCGAGCCTGTTCCTCCTGATCGCGCTGGGCTTTGGGCTGGACGACTACTTCTCCATCTGGAAGCTGATAGGCGTGCTGATCCTGACGACCGCCACTTCCAACCTGGGCACGATTATCCCCTCCGGCGGCGGCGGCGTGGGCCCCTTTGAGTTCTTCGCGCAGGCGACGCTCGTCTACTTCGCCGTCGACGTATCCGTGGCATCGGCGTACGTGCTGGTGGTGCATGCGTCGCTGCTGGTGCCGGTGACGTTCGTCGGCGTTGGGTACGCCTCGCTGAGCAACCACACGCTGACCGGGTTGGCGCGTTCGAGCCGCGAGGGGGATGGGCGGGCGTCCACTGCGGGCGAGGCTGGCACAGCGTGAGAGTCGGAATCATCGGCGGTGGCGCCGCGGGCCTCGCCGCCGCGTTCGAACTCCTGCGGCAGGGTCACGAGGCGGAGGTATTCGAGCGCGCGCCATTCCTCGGCGGGCAGGCGTCCACCTTCGACGTCGGCGGCGGGCGGCTTGAGCGCGGCTACCACCACCTCTTCACCAGCGACACCGACATGGTCTGGCTCATCCATGAGCTGGGACTGGGCCAGAAGCTGGTATGGATCCCCTCCAGGGTGGGCATGTACCACAGCGGCCGCATATGGCCCTTCACCACGCCGACCGACCTCCTGAAGTTCAGCGCCATCGGCATCGCCGACCGGATGCGCCTGGGGCTCGTGACACTGGCGCTGCGGCGGCGGCGCAGCTGGCGCTCGCTGGAGAACGTGACCGCGGCCGAGTGGTTGCCTCGCTGGGCCGGCAAGCGCGCCTACGAGGCTGTGTGGGAGCCGCTGCTCCGGGGCAAGTTCGGCCGCTACTACGATCAGATAGGCATGACATGGTTCTGGGGCAAGATCGCCTTGAGACTGGCTTCCCGCGGCAAGAGCCTCGGCGGGGAGAGCCTCGGCTATCCGATGGGGAGCTTCGGCGAGGTCTTCGACACGCTGGGCGAGCGTGTCCGCGCGATGGGCGGAACGGTGCACACGTCGGCCGAGGTGGCGCGCGTGGTCGTCGAGGAGGGCCGAGCGACGGGGCTCGATGTGCGGCTGCCAGGCGAGCCCGCCGCCGTGCGACGCTACGACGCCGTGCTATCGACGACGCCGTCGCGCATCATGGCGTCGCTGACGCCGGAGCTGCCGGACTCGTACCGGGAGGCGCTGACGAGCACGACGTACCTCGCGGCGGTGCTCATCGTGCTGGAGATGGACCGCTCGCTGACGCCCGCGTACTGGCTGAACATCGCCGACCGGAGCATCCCGTTCGTCGCAGCCATCGAACACACCAACTTCGTGCCGCCGGAGCACTACGGCGGCAGCCACCTGCTCTACCTCTCCAACTACCTGGACCGGGAGGACAGGCTGTACTCGCTGGGCCACGACGACCTGCTGGCCGAGTACGCGCCCCACCTGCGGCGGCTCAACCCGGACTTCGACGAACGGTGGATCAAGAATAGCTTCTACCACCGCGAGGATGCCGCGCAGCCGGTGAACCGGACGGGCTACGCCGCGAGCATCCCACGGCACCGCACGCCCATTCCTGACCTGTACCTCGCGAACACCACGCAGATCTACCCGGAGGACCGGGGCACCAACTACAGCGTCCGTCTCGGCCGCAAGGTGGCGCGGCTCCTGCTCACCGACTACGGCCACGCCGTCAGCGGTGAGCTGCCGGAGGCCGTTATCAAGGACTCCGTCACCTCCGCATGGGAGTGGTAGCGGCGGTTCTTATCTGCATCAGGATTCGTTGCGATTCGTCTCTTTCTTTTCTGACGAAACAATTCCCGTATGTGGAATAGTCTCTTGCAGATAGGGACTGGCGGCGAAACAATTCGCTGCTCCCCTGTGTGCGTGGCCGGCTGCGGTTCCCATGGGTTGTAGGGTAGCGAGGGACAGTTCGCTCCCACGGTGACTCCGTGTCAGGGTGGCGTGGAGCGCTGGACACAGGCCCTCGCACTGACTGCACACTCGAACGCTCAGGACGCCCCACCCCAATCCTGCTATAGTTGCGCGCAATGGAGCAGAAGCAGGGCTTTCACTTCCCGGTCATCTACTACGGGTGGGTCCTCCTGGCCGTCGCGATGATCGCCGGGTCATTCTCGACGGGCGCGGGCGTCTGGGGCGCGAGCGTCATGGCGCGGCCGATGACGGAGGCGCTGGGCTGGTCGCGGGCAAGCTACTTCGGCGCGCTGACCGTGCGGTCGCTGGTGGCCGGCGCGCTGGCGCCCATCATCGGGCCGCTGCACGACACGCGAAACGGGCCGCGCCGGCTCATGCTGCTCTCGGCGGTACTGCTTGGCGGCTCGCTTATGCTGACGACGTGGGTGGAGTACCGCTGGCAGTTCTACCTGCTTTTCGGACTCTTGGGAGGCATCGCACAGGTCACGGGCATCAACGCCCTCACGCGGGTTATCCTGCCGAAGTGGTTCGTGCGCAAGCGCGGCCGCGTCATGGGGCTGGCCGCCATGGGGCCGGGCTTCGGCCCCATGCTCTTTCCCATATCCATCCAGGCGCTCATCGAGCTTTTTGACTGGCGCGAGGCCTGGTTTGCCCTCGGACTGGCCGCGTTCCTCATCCTGGTCCCGGTGTCCTTCATGGTGCGCACGCGGCCGGAGGACATGGGGCTTCTGCCCGACGGCGACAAACCGGGCGAGCCGCCGCCGGTTCGATCCGACCCCGCACCGGGGACTGCTGCCCCGCCTCGAACGATCAGCGCCCCCGACGGCCTGACGGTCCGCGAAAGCCTGCGGACTGTTGCCTTCTGGCTTATCATCGGCGCCTTCATGCTCGTGGGGCTGGGCATGGGCGGCTTCCACGCCAACCTCGTGACCTATTTCCAGGACATCGGCCTCGCCGCATCAGTGGCGGCGCTGAGCGGCACAGCGTTTGCGGTTGCCTCCGTTAGTCTTCGGCCGATATGGGGCTTGCTGGCCGAGCGCGTGACCGTCCGGTACCTCATCGGCCCGCAGCTCATTCTGAGCGCAGGGACGGTGCTGCTCATCCTGAACGTGGGCGGGCAGACCTCCATGCTCATCGCCGCGGGACTGCACGGGCTGACCATCGGTGCCTACATCACGCTGCAAAACCTGATGGTCGCCGACTATTTCGGCCGCGCACACCTGGGCGCCATCAGCGGCATCATTCGACCGTTCATGACGGTGGCGGGCGCAACCAGCCCCGTCCTCATCGCCTTCCTATTCGACCTGCAGGACTCGTACACGACGGCATTCCTGATCATCGCGACGGCCTGGCTTATAGCGGGCGGGCTCATTCTGCTGGCCGCGCCTCCGCGACAGCAAACTGGCCGGGCAACGGCGCCCGGCGGGCTCGCGCCGGACCCGGCGGGGTAGGCCCAACCTCCCTTACGACCAGGCCACGAACGCATGGCCCGCTTCAGACATTGGCCCCCAATCCTGCTATAGTCCGCTCCATGATGCGGCGGACGGGTTTCCGGCTCCCGAAGCTCTACTACGGCTGGGTGATTCTCGGAGTCGCCATCCTCGCGGGGTCGTTCTCCACTGGTGTCGGCGTCTGGGGCGCGAGCGTCTTCGTGCGGCCCATGACGGAGGAGCTGGAGTGGTCGCGGGCAAGCTTCTACGGCGCCCTGACCTTCCAGATGATCGTAGCGGGTGCGCTGGCGCCAATCATCGGGCCCATGCAGGACACGCGTACGGGCCCGATGCGGCTGATGCTCCTATCTGCCGTGTTGCTGGGATGCTCCCTCATGGCGCTCCGCTACATCGACAGCCTGTGGCAGTTCTACCTGCTCTTCGGCGTCTGCAGCGGCTTTGCCCAGATTGCCGGGGGCTTCGCCCTCACGATGACCATCCTGCCCAAGTGGTTCGTGCGCAAACGGGGCCGCGTGTTGGGCATAGCAGCCATGGGGCCGGGTCTGGGCCCGATGCTCTACCCAGTGTCACTGCAAGCCCTCATTGACGCTTCGGACTGGCGCATGGCGTGGTTCGTCCTTGGCATCGTGGCGCTCTGCGTGCTCGTACCCCTCTCCTTCCTGGTGCGCACGCGGCCCGAGGACATAGGCCAGCTCCCTGACGGAGAGGCGCCGGACGTGTCAGCGGCAGGGGAGAGGGAGGCATCACAGGTAGAGGGGCAACCTCGTTCCATTGATGCGGGCGGCCTGACGTTGCGCGAGAGCGTTAGGACACTCTCCTTTTGGCTCATTGTTGCCGCATTCATGCTGGTGGGCCTCGGGATTGGCGGGTTCCACGCCAACCTGGTTCCCTATTACCAGGACATCGGCATCGCTGAGTCCGTAGCGGCGCTCAGCGCCACGGCCTTCGCTGTCGGCTCGGTGAGCTTCCGACCAATCTGGGGCCTGCTTGCCGAGAGGGTGCCGCTGCGCTTCCTCATCGGTCCTCAGCTCATCCTGACCGCGGGCACCGTCTTGCTCATCCTCAACGTGGAAGGCCGTACGTCGATGCTGATCGCGTCGGGGCTGCACGGCCTGACCATCGGGGCGTACATCACGCTGATGGGGGTCATCGTGGCCGACTATTTCGGCCGGCTGCACCTCGGCGCGATCAACGGCGTCCTGCGGCCATTCATGACGATCTCAGGCGCGGCGAGCCCGCTCTTCATCGCCTTCCTGTTCGATTGGCAGGACTCGTACACGCTGGCGTTCCTGATCATCGCCGCGGGCTGGGCGCTCGCAGGCGGGCTCATGCTGGTGGCGAAGCCGCCTCGCGTGCCGACGCCAACGGCGACCTTGCATGACCGCGACTTGAAGGCCAACTAGAATATACGTATACTAAGGTTCACCGTACGTATACTCAGGGAAGGACGGCCCTCGCCATGAAGCAAAAACTTACGATCACGGTTGACGCGGAGTTGGTCCCCGCTGCCAAGCGCTACGCCCGCTCCCGGGGCATGTCGCTTTCGGCGGTAATCGAGCAGTCCCTCCGGGAAGTTGCCGGAGAGGAGACCGAGTCCTTTGCAAAGAAGTGGATGGGCAAGTTGAAGTTGGCGGAGCGGCATGGCGACCCTCTTTACGAAGCGTTGGTGAAAAAGTACGTCCGATGATGCTCATAGACACGGACGTACTCATCGACGTTGCGCTCCGTAGGGTGCCCCACGCATTTCCAGCCGCGGAACTCTTTGAGAAGATTCAGCACGGGGTTGAGGCCGCAAATGTTGCATGGCATTCCATATCCAACCTCCACTACCTCACGGCTCGGTCGCTCGGCAGGGACAATGCCCGCGAGTTCATCCTTGAACTGATACGCTTCGTGCCCGTTGCCGCAACCGGCACGGAGGCGGTCCGCTACGCGGCAGAACTCCCCATGAGCGACTTCGAGGACGCGATGCAGGTTGCCGCGGCCCGGGCCTGCGGGGCCACTCGTATTGTGACCCGGAACGTCTCCGATTACGCGCGGTCTCCCATACCGGCAGTCACGCCCCAGGAGGCGCTGGCCGGGTTGAGCTAGGTCCGCAACCGGACCCACTCCAGGCCTCTCTGGGTTCCCTCCCTCGTGTTTCCCCAGGACAGGCTTCCACCTCCCTAGGGCGAACGGGGTGGGACACCCCCATCCCAGCCTTCCCCCATCAGGTGGGAAGGGGTCTACGTGATCAGCGGACGCCCCAGAAAACGCTCACGCCAGGCGGGCAGCGCCTCGACGTTGTAGACGTGCTCCGGCTCCTCGCCGCGCAGCGCGTGCAGCACGTCTGCCGTGCCCCATTTGATGCCCGGCCCGATGCCCCCGCCGACGTTGTGCGACGACATGTGCGGCGAGAGCAGCACGTTGCCGCCCATCGACCGCAGGGGGCTGTCCAGCGGCAGGGGCTCGACCTCGAACACGTCCAGCGCCGCGCCGGCGATGACGTTCGCGTTGAGCGCCTCGACCAGCGCGGGCTCATCGACGGCCGGACCGCGCGACGTGTTGATGAGGATGGCCGTTGGCTTCATCAGCCCCAGCTCCCGCGAGCTGATCATATGGTGCGTCTCGCGGGTCAGGATAACGTGCAGGCTGACGACGTCGGACTGGCGGAGGAGATCGTCCAGGGCCAGCCGCTCGACACCCAGATCGCGGAAGTGGTCGTCGGACACGTACGGGTCGTGGGCGACGATGCGCATGCCCCACGGCGCCATGAGCCTCGACACGCGCGTGCCGATGCGGCCCAGGCCGATCAAGCCCAGCACGATGCCCTCGTAGCCGTCCTCCGCCCGGTAGCCGAGGTGGACGCCGGTGAGGGCGCCGTCGCGCCAGGGTTCGCCGGCCTTCAGGTGGGCGTCGCGCTCGCGGGTGTTCTTGAGCAGCGTCAGCATCTTGGTGATGGTGGTCTCGGCGACGCCCCCCCAGTTGGCCTCGGTGGGCGCGTGGGTGACTAGGATGCCCAACTCCGTCGCGGCGTCGATGTCGATCTCGTCGACGCCGACGGTGTACTTGGCGACGATGCGGAGGCCCTCGGAGGCGGTGAGCACGTCGCGGGAAATCTTGGCGCCCTTGATGGAGGTGCCGACGAGGGCGTCGGCGCCGGAGGCCATTTCGGCGAGCCGTTCGGTGGAGTCGCCGGTGGGGTCGCTCCAGTTGGCGCTGCCGAGGGTGAGGGAGCAGCCGGCCGACTTCATCTCCTCCAAGCTGTCAGAATCAGCGGGCGCAAAGACGAATACCTTGGGGTCAGACATGACGGCCTCCGTGGGCAAAGGTTCCGCACCATCATGCCGTAGGGCGCGGGCGGGTGCAAGCGGTGAGCGAGTCGGCCATTTGAGTTTCTCCTTCAATGTGCCCATGCATACTTGAGCCGCCGTGTTGTTTCGTCGTCCTCCGTAGCTGAGAAGACACTTGTTTCGTCTTCGTTTTGTAGCTGTTGTGGCACACGCCAGCTACAAAACCGTTTTTTGCGCAGGGGGGAAACAACCCCCGGCTGCCAGACTGCGGCGCTTCCCGGTGAGGGCGGTCAGGGTTGTCATGGGGACAGGGTAGCGAGGGTGTCGTCGTTCGCGCGAGGGGGCGGTGGCAGAGGGGAGGATTGGCTAATCTTGCAGGAGGGGCTTAGACTGCATTCATGCTCAAACGACTGCAAGTCCTCATTGATGAAGAAGAGTACCGGGAGATCCAGGGCATCGCCCGCAGGCAGGGGGTGACGCTTGCGGAGTGGGTGCGGCAGGCGCTGCGCCAGGCGCGAAGCGGCGATTCCGGTACCGTGGCGGCCAAACTGCAAGTCATCGCCGACGCATCCCGGCATGCGTTCCCCACTGCCGAAATAGAAGTCATGCTGCGGGAGATCAATGCAGGGCGGCGGCATGAACCTTTATGAGCCTTTCGCAATGGAGAATAGGCACAAGGGGCCTGACACAATCAAGTGTCATCGGCTACTAGACAGCGATAAGACTTTCTACACCTGCGGTCGGCCTGGATACTTGAAGACTAACAAGACGAGACAAGTATCGGAGGGTGAGGTCTCACAATGGGTACTCAGTTTGCCAGGACCCGGTACTGTGATTATTTCTTTATTGGGCCGTAAACCGGATGGGAAGAGCGAGTTCCGCTTCTATCCATTTCACGGCAACTGGGACTCTGTAGAAGAACGCCGCGACAAGCCCTCATTTCAGGAGTGGTTGGACAGGCATCACTCAGACATGAGCCTATCAGTGATTGAGCATCCCACTGTTGACCAAGGCATTGAGACCGAAAAGGCCAAAATGATCGCTGCCGAAGTGGTTAGACTTACTTCGTTGGGTCGAACGGTCGTAGTTGTTGACTCTGCCGGGGTTTCCAGAACAGGTAAGGTAGCCAAGGTCCTTCGCACCTGGTCAGAAGTCGTCCACGCGACCGCACCAAGCGAATAGGAGGTGCTCGCTGTGAAGTCTACCTACGCGGAATCTTTTGGCACAGTGCAGGCTTGAGTGGCTTACGCCACGCAAAGCCGCTACGGGAATTAGATGTTCTGGGGTAAGGTATGGGGCAAGTACTGGCGATACTGCGATCTCGTGGAGGGCACGGACTCAGTGTAAGTTGCGGGACTACTCCTCTGCTCAGCCTCGCTATTTGGGCTGACGGTGACGCTGATCCTTCTAGCGCGGCACCTGTGGTTGCCGTAGAGAGTTAGATGGTGCCAACCGAATGAAAACAAAGATCATTGGGTTTGCAGGTAGTGTGCTCATAGCCTTAATGGTGTTGGCAGCGTGCGGCCCTGGTGCAGCGGAACCCCTAGCGACCCCGGAACCGACTACAACCCCTTCCATGCTGGATTATCTTGACAGCGTGCGGCCCGCGTGCCCGGAATGGAGGGAAAGGGAGTTCGCTGACCAGTGGGCCACCTTTGTGGTCGTGGGAAGTGCTTATTGGGAGGACCTGCAGGAGTGGATCGGCGAGGCGGACGCGACGGTCGGGGCCAAAGCCTTGGAGCGGGAGCAAACCATCCGGATCCAGTGCCTGCGAGAGGCACGCGATGCGTGTCCGAGGGCGGTCTACCCGCAGTGTGGGCTTATCGACAGCATCCTCGAAGGACTCTAGCGGCCTGGCGACTTTTGCATCAATGCGGCTCATTTATCAAAGCCAGGCCGAATTCTGGTGCTGTCTGTGCCAGGAATCTAAGGGAATCTTTAGGCTATGTGGGACTCTTGAACTTCTCTGACTAGTACTGGTTGACGCCCTAGTGAGTAGGTCTATTTTGGTACGTAAGGGTTGACTGGGCGGTGCTGCTAACCCCCAACCGAGGAGCTTGACCATGACTGAAATACTGGCCGTCTCAGGCCTGACCCTCTTCCTCACCGTGTTTACGGCGTGGTTTCTCCTCTCCTCCGGCATGAAGAATGACCAGGGCACTGCCTTTCTGGTCGGCCTCGTCGCTTTGCTGGGGTACGTGTTTGCGGGCAGCGTCGTCGCGTAGCCGTTACGACTCCCCCCTGGATACCGGCCCCGTACCGCGGTACGGGGCAAGCTATTCGCCGATATGAAGGTTGGGGATTGGGCGGGCGATTCGCGAATCGCCCCTACGGTGGGAGATGGGGCCGGGGGAAGGGCGACCACGAGGGTCGCCCCCACGGTGGCGCCGCCGCCCGTTGGATACCGGCTCAATCCGTTCGTAGGTTCCCCTTCGACGGAGTCAGGGCGAACGATGTGGGCGGTAGTCGCGGGGATCAAGACAGGCATCGTATGTGGCCTGGTCTATGGGGACCCACGTCGTGCCGGGAATCCCTCTTGTGTACGTGGTGCTTGGGCCAAGAGGAAAGGCAGACTCGAAGTACAGCTTGCGGTTTTGCCCGGCCCCCACCTGACGCGCCAATTTCACTGCGGGGCCAAAGTCAGTGTCTTGACTCACGATGATTGCAACTTCATATCGTTCCTCATAGGTTGCCTGAATCAAGTCCAGGGCGAGGCTGACGTCAACGCCTTTTTCCTGCCTGCCTGTATTTATGGCGCCCCGGTAGGTGTAGATCCCCTTATTGTTCAAATACCGAAGTTTGCTGGACCAGAAATCATGCCAAAACCGTTGTGAAGTCCCGCCGTTCCGGTTCGGCACGCCAGTATAGAATCGAATTTCAGAGAGCACACGACCGGGCGTCTTTGTTGCAAGCGCATCAGCGAGTTTCTCGACGTCGTAACTGGGCCATTCATACGGCGACGGGAGAGCGGGATGTGGGGGAGTCCAGGCACGCTTTGCGCCGTAGAAGAGGTTTTGCCCGTCTATGAGCACGATTGTGTTCATACAAAAAGTAACCCCGCCCGGGGATTTGGCCTAAGCCGCTTCCAGCGGACGGGGAGCAGATAGCCGTAGTCTACCCGCCAGTGGACGCCCTGTCAACCCACTACGCCCCCTCCCTCTCTTTACCCTGCGCTTTGTTGAGGGGCGAACAGGGTCGCGGACAATTTGCGAAGAGCCCCTACGGTGGCCGCGACCCCCTGTCGCCCGCCCCCTGGATCCCGGCTTTCGCCGGGAAGACGATAGAGGTGGGCGCCCTTCGATTTTCCTCAGGGCGAACGGGTTGGGCCGCTCCCCTGGATTCCCGCGAAAGCGGGAATGACGGTAGGGGGGTCTCCGTGATAAGATTCACGCAGTCTGGGGCAAGCGCCGCAAAGGGGGCCAAGTGGCAGACGACGCCCTGCGGGCCCGCATCGTGCGGGCCGTTACAGAACAACCGCAGCCCACGGTCACCGTGCTCTCTTCCCTATTGGCGGTCGAGGACGAGCTCGGCTGGATCCCCCCGGAGGCCATTGAGGAGGTCGCCGCGCGCCAGGCCGTCACGTCGAACGACGTCTGGGCCGTCGCGTCCTTCTACCCCAACTTTCGCTTCACTTCCCCCGGCGCCCACATGGTCGAGGTGTGCTGGGGGCCGACGTGCCACCTGCTGGGTGCGCAACAACTGCTCGACCGCGTCCACGACGCCCTGGGCCTGGATGGCGAGGGCGACACCCCCGATGGCGCGATGACCCTGCGCTACAACACATGCCTCGGCGCGTGCAGCCAGGCGCCCGTCGTGTCCGCCGACCACCACCTGCACGGCCGCACGAACGCCGACGCCGTCGAGACGCTGATTGCCGGGCTGAGGGGAGCCCGTTCATCCTTCGATTTCCCTCAGGGCGAACGGGAGGACGCACCCCCATCCCAGCCTTCCCCCATCAAGGGGGAAGGGGACGTGGCGGAGCGATTCCAGGCGCTGCAGCAGCAGGCGCAGGCGCACGTTGCCGAGCTGGATAGCCGCACGCGCATCCGTGTCGGCGTGGCGCTGTGCGGGCACGCGGCGGGGGCGCTGCCGGTGACGGAGGCGCTGCGGCGCGAGGCATCGTCGCGCGGGCTTGACGCGTCGGTGCACGAGGTCGGCTGCATTGGGCTGTGCTACGCGGAGCCGCTGGTGGACGTGCAGTCGCCCGGCGGGCCGCGCGTGTTCTACCGCAACGTGACACCGGAGCAGGTCGCGGGCATCCTCGACGCCGTGGCGACGGGCCGATGGAACGACGGCGGCGACGTGCTCGGCACCCTCGGCGAGAGCGCGATCGACGGCATCGCCCGCATCGAGGACTGGGAGCAGTGGCGGCTACAGGTGCGCATCGCGACGCGCAACTGCGGGACCGTCGATCCGGGCGACATCCTCGAGTACATGGCGGCGGGCGGGTACGGCGGGCTCGCCAAGGCGCTGGCAGAGATGACGCAGGAGGAGCTGATCGAGGAGGTCAAGGCGTCCGGCCTGCGCGGGCGCGGCGGCGCGGCCTTCCCCACCGGCGTCAAGTGGGGCTTCCTGCAGGGCTCCAACCGGCCCAACAAGTACGTGCTGGTGAACTGCGAGGAGGGCGACCCCGGCGCTTACAACGACAAGGGCCTCATCGAGAGCGACCCGCACACCGTCGTGGAGGGCACGATCATCGCGGGGCGGGCGACGGGCGCGAACTACGGCTACATCTTCATTCGCCACGGCCACGACGGCCCCATCGACCGCGCGAGGGAGGCCATCCGGCAGGCGTACGAGCACGGGTTGCTGGGCGAGGACATCCTCGGCTCCGGGTTCTCGTTCGACATGGAGGTTGCGCTGACCGGCGACTCCTACGTCGCGGGCGAGGAGACGGCGCTGATGGAGGCCATCGAGGGCAAGCGCTCCATGCCGCGGTTCCGGCCGCCCTTTCCGGCGCAAGCCGGCGTGTGGGGCAACCCGAGCAACATCAACAACGTGAAGACGCTGGCCTACGTGCCGGAGCTGGTCCGGCTGGGCGGCGAGTGGTTTGCGGGCATCGGCTACGAGCGCAGCAAGGGCACGGCCATTTTGTGCCTTACCGGCGACGTCAACTATCCCGGCATGTATGAGGTGCCGTTCGGCCTGACGTTGGGGCAGGTGGTGAACGACATCGCGGGCGGCGTTGCGACGGGCGGGCCGGTCAAGCTGCTGCAGACCGGCGGGCCGCTGGGCGGGGTGCTGGGGCCGGACAGCCTGGAGATCACGCTGGACTACGAGTTGATGTCGCAGGCGGGGGCGATCCTCGGGTCAGGCGGCATCATCGTGGCGTCAGACGACGTATGCGCGGTGGACCTGGCGTGGAACATGGTCGCCTTCTGCCAGTACGAGTCGTGCGGGAAGTGCTTCCCGTGCCGGCTGGGCATGACGCACCTGCTGGACACGCTGGAGCGCATCGCGTCGAACGCGGGGCGGGCGGCGGACCCGGACCTGATGCGCACCATCGGCAAGACGATGGGCATGGGGTCGCTGTGCGGGCACGGGCAGCTGGGGTTCAACCCCATCAGCTCGTCGCTGCGGCACTTTGAGGAGGACTTCCGCGTGCACCTGGAGGAGGGGCGGTGCCCAACGGGGAGTTGCACGGCGCGCCACCACCGGCCGACGCGGACGTCGCCGGAAGCGGTGTCCGGGTGGTATGTGGAGCAGGGCGCGGGGGCAAGGGGGGTCTAGCCCCTGGATTCCCGCTTTCGCGGGAATGACGGTAGGGCGGTGAGAGTGAAGGGACTCTTTTGAGAGAATAGAGGCAGAGCGAATGACGGAGCCCATCAAGCTCACTATAGACGGGGTTGAGGTCGAGGCGAAGCCGGGGCAGACGGTGCTGCAGGCGGCCATCGACAACAACGTGTACATCCCGTACCTGTGCTACTGGCCGGGCATGAAGCCCTACGGCGCGTGCCGGATGTGCTGCGTCGAGGTCGAGGGCGGCCGGGGCACGCCGGCGTCGTGCACGCTGCCCGTGGCGAACGGGATGGTGGTGAACACCCTCGGCAGCGAGATTCGCGGTCTGCGGGAGAGCGTGCTGGAGCTGCTGCTGTCGGAGCACCCGCACGGCTGCCTGACGTGCCACCGCATCGAGCTGTGCGGGCCGCAGGACATCTGCCTGCGCCACGTGCGCGTCATGGACCGGTGCGTGGTGTGCCCCAAGAACGAGCGGTGCGAGCTCAAGGACACCGTGCGTTATGTTAACGTCAACCTCGAATCGCCGCTGGCCTACAACTACCGGAACCTCCAGATAGAGACCGGCGACCCGTTCTACGACCGCGACTACAACCTGTGCATCGTCTGCGCGCGGTGCGTGCGGGTGTGCGAGGAGATGCGCGGCGACGACGCCATCGCGATGATCGAGCGGTCCGGCACGGTGCTCGTGGGCACGTCGCAGGGGATGTCGCTGCTGGAGTCGGGCTGCGAGTTCTGCGGCGCGTGCATCGACGTCTGCCCCGTCGGCGCGCTGGTTGAGCGCGACCACAAGTGGGACAAGGCGGTCAACGTGGTGAAGACCACGTGTACCCACTGCTCCGTCGGCTGCCAGGTCAACCTTGAGGTGGACCGGCGTGGGCGCGTGATCCGCTCCATTGGCGACTGGGAGTCGCCCGTCAACACGGGGCAACTCTGCTACATGGGCAAGTTCGGCAACGAGTTCGTGAACAGCCGTCGCAGGCTCAAGACCCCGATGCTGCGGCAGCACGGCGAGCTTGTGGAGGCGACGTGGGAGCAGGCGCTGGAGGCCATCGCAGAGCGGCTGCCGGACTACAAGGGCGGCGCGTTCTCGCTGCTGGTGTCACCGCGGTCGACGGACCAGCAGGCGTACTTGGCGGGCCGGTTCGCGCGGGAGGTCATGGGTACGGACAACGTCGACCTCTCCGTCGACCACCGGCCGGAGCTGGTGGAGCCGCTGGGCCGCCGGCTCGGCATAGCCGCCGCGACGGGGACCGTGGCAGAGCTGGAGAGCGCGGGCTGCGTGCTGGTTGTCAACGCCAACGTCACGGAGGAGCACAACGTCGCCGCCATTCCCATCAAGAAGGCGCACAAGGCGGGCGGCAAGCTGGTGGTCATCGACACGCGCGAGGTGGAGCTCTCGCGCTACGCGGACCTCTGGCTGCGGCCGTACCCCGGCACGGAGCGCGCGCTGGTGGGCGGTATGCTCCGGGTCATCCTGGACGAAGGACTGCAGGACGACGCGTTCATTGCCGAACACAGCGGCGGACTCGACGCGCTGCGGGAGTCGCTGGCTGGCTACGCGCTGGACGCCGTGGCGGACGCGACGGGCGTTGCCGCCGACAGGATCGCGGCGGCGGCGCGGGCCTTCGCGCAGGCGGGCAGCGCGGCAGTCGTGTACGCGCTGGACAACGTCGCGCAGGAGGAGCGCGCTCCGGTCACTGACGCACTGGTCAATCTCGCGCTGGCGACGGGCAACGTCGGCAAGGCTGCGAGCGGCATGTTCCCGCTGCGGCCCGGTGCCGCGAGCCAGGGCGCCCTCGACATGGGTTGCTCGCCGGGCGACGCCGGGTTGAGCGCGGCGCAGTCGCTGGAAGCGATCGCTCAGGGAAGCGTGAAGGCAGCCATGGTCCTCGGCGACAGCGTGATGTTCACGCCCGAGGCTGTCCATACCCTGACCCACACGGACTTCCTCGTGGTGCAGGCCATGTTCCCGTCGGAGCTGACGGAGGCCGCCGACGTGCTGCTGCCGATGACCTCCTTCGCGGAGGAGGACGGCGTGGTGACGAGCCTGGACCGCTGGGTCCTGCGCCGCCGCGCGGCCATTGACCCGGCCGGCGAGGCCCGTCCCAGCGACGCGCTGCTCACGCAGCTTGCGCGGCGCATGGGCGCGAACGGCTTCGGCGGGCACCCGTCGGAGGTGCTGGAGGCCATCCGCGAGGCCATCCCTGCGTACGCCGTCGCTACGGACGAGGCGCTTGATGCGGGCGGCGCGCAGATACCGTGGTCAATGCCGGAACGCGCCGAGCTGACGCCGCTCGCCCCGATGCGGGCTCGCGACTATGATGCTCCGTTCCTCTTTGCGCCGGGCCGGGTGCTCGCGCTGCCTGAGGGCGAGGTGGAGGTAGTGCGCAGCAACGGCAAGAACGCCATCCGCCGCGAAGACGCGCTGGAGCTGCATCCGGACGACGCCTCCACAATGGGCGTCGCGCCGGGCGACGTCATCGAGGTTGCGGCCAACGGGCACCGCATTCGCGGGCTTGCTCGGACGACAGGCCCACTGCGGGGCGTCGTGTCCGCGACGGTGCTGTTCGGCGAGCTGGCGACGGCCCTCGACCAGAGCGCGGACGACGACCCCATGCTGCGGGTGCCCGGCCTCCACGTCATGCCCGTGCAGGTGGCGAAGGCTTAGCGTGAGGCTGACCCAAGACGCCGGGTTCTCCACAGGCGGCACCCCCTTTCCTGCAATCGAGACACATGCGCCGGAACCTTAGACCTTACGGATACTCGCCCGATGCGACGGCGCCGGGAGGCAACCGTCGTCGGCGCGGCTTGCGTAATTCCAGGACCATCGCTGGTGTCTCGCTGGTGTTGGCGCTCATTGCCGTCGCTCTCTCCATCGTTGCCCTTGTGCTCGCGCTTGACGCGTCTGAAGTCGAGGACGAGCTCGTGGAAGATGAGGCCACCGAGGCGCCGTGGGTTGAACCGGCGGCTCGTACCATGGCTATGGTGGACGAGGCCATACGCCGCTACGATACCGAAGGTTGGGCTGAGACAGTTGAGTTCTACCTCTCCCCCTGGAGTGTCGACGGGACGTGGCATGTGATCATGGTGAGCCCTGAAGACCGCATCGTTGCGAGTCAGGACCAGTCGCTGCTGGGGCACAGCATCAAGAGCCTCGGCAGGGACTACTGGGGCAACGGCTGGGGTGACATCGAGATCTCCGAGAACGGACGTTGGGTGCACCAGCACTCCTGGCACCCGGTCACAGGGTGGCCGACGGTGAGCCACACGTGGGTCGTGCGCCACGACGGCTACGTGTTCGGCTCGGTCTGGTACGAGTAGGGAGGGCGTTCGACGCTTCATTCGTTCCTTCCCGTTGCCCATCGCGCCGCCTTTCGTGTACCATTGTCTGGTTGCACTCAATTTCACAGAGCTAGAGGGACCCGCATGGACGCCCATCACCTCATCGAAGTCACGAAGAACCCGAACATCCCCGAGTTTCGCGCCGGGGACACGGTCCAGGTCAACTACAAGGTCCGCGAGGGTGAGCGCACCCGGACGCAGCCGTTCCAGGGCGTCGTCATCCGGCGCATGGGCGGCAAGAGCGCCGCGGCCTGCTTCACCGTCCGCCGCGTGACCCGCGGCTTCGGTGTTGAGCGCACCTTCCCGCTGTACTCGCCGCACATCGAGTCGGTGCAGGTGCAGCGCTACGGCAAGGTTCGGCGCGCCAAGCTGTACTACCTGCGACAGCGCTCCGGCCGCGCCGCCCGCATCAAGGAACAGACCAACCTGCCGGCGTGGCTGAAGGTCAACCCTGCCGCCGTCGCCGCTGCTGCCGCCGCCGCTGAAGCCGAAGCAGCCGCTGCTGCCGAAGCAGCCGCAGCTGCTGAAGCCGCCGCAGCTGCCGAGGAAGAACTCGTCGAGGAGATCTCCGCGGAAGAGGCTGAGGCCGAGCTCGAGGCCACCGCGGAAGAGACCGTCGACGAGGCTGCAGAGGCCGCCTCTGACGAGGCTCCTGCGGAAGACACCGCTGATGCTGCCGAGGAAGCCCCGGCTGAGGACGCTCCCGTCGAGGAGGCTGCCGCCGAAGCTGAGGCTCCTGCCGAGGAGCCCGTCGCCGAAGCTGAGGCCGCCGCTGAGGACGCTCCCGCTGAGGAGCCCGTCGCCGAAGCTGAGGCCGCCGCTGAGGACGCTCCCGCTGAGGAGACCGTCGCAGAGGCAGAGCCGGTTGCTGAGGACGCCCCTGCCGAGGAGCCCGAGGCTGCTGAGGCCGACGCTCCAACCGAGGCCGACGGCGACGCTGAAGAGAAGCGATCCTAATTCCCCGGCCTTTCGCCGCGCGGCCGGGCCACAGGTGATGCGCTATGGCTGCGCAGTCGGAGCGGCCGCTCGATCGCTACGCTGAAATCGCTGTCGATGCCGCGGTAGGGCCTGAGCGCACGTTCACCTACGCGATCCCCTCTGGCATGCTTCTTCACCCCGGCCAGCCTGTGCTTGTCCCCCTCCTATCTCGCCGGGTTGGCGGCGTTGTCTTTGCGCTTTCCGACACCACCGAGATCCAGGGCATTCGCGCCGTGGCGGGCGTGCAGCACCCCGAGCCGATACTCGCGCCGCACCAACTCAATCTTGCGCGGTGGCTCAGCCGCGAGACGCGCTGCACACTCTACGAGGCCGCCGCCGCCATGCTTCCCCCCGATTTCCGCCGCCGTCTTGTGCGCTACCTCAGCTTGGCGGACTCGGATGCTGACGCGCAAGGAGACGGTGGCAGTGTCATCGCGCCGGCGGAGGGGCGCGTGCTGGAGATGCTGTCGCGACGGGGGCGCGTGCCGCAGGACGCGGTGGAGAGCTCGCTGGGGGCGGGGGCCGCGCGGTCGCTGCGGAGGCTGGTGCGAGCCGGGCTCGTCGCGGAGCAGTGGGAGCTGTCGCGGCAGGCGGCGCGGCCTGCGTACTCGCAGCGGTTGCGGCTGGCGGTAGCCGAGGATGAGGCGCAGCGGGCCGCCGGTGGCTTCCCGCTGACGTCGCGGCGGCTGGCGCTGCTGCAGCAGGTGCTGCTGGAGGAGACGCTGGACGCCGCGCAGGCCCGCAAGGAGTTCGGGGCCGACACGGTGCGGCGGCTCGTCGGGCTTGGGCTGCTGGCGATCGAGGAGCGGCGGCGGGTGCGCGACCCCCTGGAAAGCTACACGCCGGAGCGCGAGGCGCCGCTGTCGCTGACCGCCGAGCAGGCGGACGCCGTGGGGCACATCGTCAACAGCCTGCGCACGGGGCAGCCGCACACGTACCTCCTTCACGGGCCGACCGGCAGCGGCAAGACGGAGGTCTACCTGCGCGCGCTGGCCGCCTGCATCGCGGTTGGGAAGCGGGGGATGCTGCTGGCGCCGGAGATCTCGCTGACGCCACAGCTCGTCGCGCGGCTGCAGTCGCGGTTCCCGGGGCGCGTCGGGCTGCTGCACAGCGGGCTGTCGGCGGGCCAGCACTATGACACGTGGTGGCGCGTTCGCGAGGGCGGCTATGACGTGCTGCTGGGCACTCGGAGCGCCGTCTTCGCGCCGATGCCGGACCTCGGGCTGATCATCCTGGACGAGGAGCACGAGTGGACATACAAGCAGGCCGACATGGCCCCTCGCTACCACGCCCGCTCGACGGCGATGGTGCTTGGGCGGCTGACGGGCGCGACGGTGGCGCTCGGCAGCGCGACGCCGGACCTGGCCACCTACCACGCCGCCGACCGGGGCATCCTCCGGTCGCTCTCGCTCCGTGACCGGCTGCGACCGGGGCCCGACGGTTCCCCGCGGCCCGTGCCGCTCGCCGATGTCGAGGTCGTCGACATGCGGGAGGAGCTGAAGGCCGGGGTTCGCAGCATCTTCAGCCGCTCGCTGAGCGAGGCGCTGTCGGAGACGCTCGGGCGCGGGCGGCAGGCGATCCTGTTTCTGAACCGTCGCGGGGCCGCCGGGACCGTGCAGTGCCGCGATTGCGGGCACGTGCTGCACTGCCGCAGCTGCTCGTCGCCTCTGACGTACCATGCCGAGGGCGACCGGCTGGTGTGCCACCAGTGCGGGCGGCGCTACCGGCCGGGCGGCGCGTGCCCTCGATGCCGGAGCCCGCACATCCGCTACCTGGGGCTGGGCACGCAGCGGGTGGTGCAGGAGGTCGAGCGGACGACGGGGGCGTCGGCGCTGCGGTGGGACCGGGACGCCGCCCGTGAGCGGGACGCGCACCGCGCCATCATGGAGCGGTTCTCCCGCGGCGACGCGCAGGTGCTGGTGGGCACGCAGATGGTGGCGCAGGGGCTGCACCTGCCGAACGTGACGCTGGTCGGCGTAGTGCTGGCGGACCTGGGCCTGTACCTGCCCGACTTCCGGGCTGGCGAGCGGGCCTTCCAGCTACTGTGCCAGGTTGCGGGCCGCGCGGGCCGGGGCGACGATCCGGGCCGGGTGGTGGTGCAGACGTACACGCCGGAGCACTACGCGGTGCAGGCCGGCGCCCGGCAGGACTACCACGCCTTCTACGAGACGGAGATCTCGCTGCGGCGGGACCTGCGGAACCCTCCATTCTCGCGGCTGGCGCGGTTCAGCTTCTCGCACACCAACCGCGAGTACGGGGCGAGCGAGGCGCGGCGCTTCGGGACGGAGCTGCAGCTTGCGCTCGTCCAGCAGGGGCTTACGGAGGTGGAGATCATCGGGCCGGCGCCGGGCTACCCTGCTCGCGTGCGGGGGCGCTACCGGTGGCACGTCGTGCTGCGCTTGCCGCCGACGCCGGCGACGGACATGCCGTCGCTGCTCTCAACGCTGCCGGTGCCGCCGACGTGGACGGTGGACGTGGACCCGGTGACGCTGGCGTAGGCGTCCCGGGGCCGGAATCCCCCGCTGTTTTCAGGCTGGACTCCTCACCAATTATCTTGTTAGCCACACCGCCGGTTGTTTGGTAAAACAACCTGTTTGTTGTTGTAGCGGACACGGCACATTTCACTTACAAGACGAGAAAAAAAATTAAGGCACTGTCTCTCTGGTTATGTCATGTAACGAGCACACTGGTGTGTGGGGGTGGCCGCAAGCAACGAAGAAACTGGTGACCTCGGTGTTGTGCGACGGCGATGCGGGGGCGGCGGTTGCGTGTGTCATGGCTCGACGGTAGCGGAGGGCGAGGGTTGGGGGCAATGGGGTTGTGGCAGGGTGTGTGGGGCCCCGACGACCTCGATGGTGAACGCGGCGACGCTGGCGCCTTCGGTTGCCTTTCCTCCCGCTGCTAACCTACGGGTGGTGGTGGGATTCTGCGTAGTGGAGGGCCAGGGGGTCTGTGCCGAAGTCTCCTCTTGGGTTTCGCAGGACGCTGTGGGTGTGGTTGGCGTCGTTCTGCGTGCAGTCGTACTCGATGAGGAGGTCGTCGGACTGGACGCGGTAGCAGAGCGGCGAGCGGAGCTCCGACCCACTTTGATGCTCAAGCCTATGGTGGGGATCCATGACCTTCCCAGTCAGCTGTCGCCCCGCCTAACTCATGGTATTGTTCTTCGCTTGAAGCAGCCAACAGTCGCCAACTTACGAGACACAGGCTTCCATACAAGATCCCTTCTGCCAGTCGCTGTAGCAATCCTCGCCACGGGTCGAAGTCGGGTGCAAGCGCCAGCATGTAAAGGGTGATAAAGACCGCGGCCAACAACACCCAGCCCGCTCGTCTGTGGGGCGCAAGGTTCTTGTTGAGCGACAGAAGCACCAATCCCAACGTGGTCATGAGAAGTGTGAACACGCTCAAGAGATTGTGGACATTTTGGGAAATACTGCCGGTACTTGGACAACCTAGATCACAAGGAGCAAACGCCGAGCCAAGGTAAGCGATCGGTTCGCCGGAAAGCAACCACATGCCCATTAAGCCAATACCGGTCAGTTGTGTAATTCGAGCAACCGTGACCAGCATGAAAAGGCCAAGCAGGCCGAGGGGCAAAAACCCCAAATAGCCGATGTGCCAGCTCCATTCCGAACCTGTGGCATTGAGTTCGCTAATGTATTGACCAATATGACTGTAGTCGGCCTTCAGTGATGCGCCACCGAACACCACCGTCACGTAAAGCAGGATGAGCGCAGTGATGATCAAACGCTTACCCATCCAGAATCTGTATCTGTTCAAATCCAATCCCTTACACGAAGTCCCTTGCCAATCGCGAGACGGCTTCCCGGACTGTGAATCCGGACACAGTCCGGATTTTTCGGCTTACGCATCCTGGCCGTGCAACTCTTGAACCCGAATATCAAGCTGATTGCCTACGGGTGGTGGTGGGATTCGGCGTAGTGGAGGGCCAGGGGGTCTGTGCCGAAGTCTCCTCTTGGGTTGCGGAGGACGCTGTGGGTGTGGTTGGCGTCGTTCTGCGTGCAATCGTACTCGACGAGGAGGTCGTCGGACTGGACGCGGTAGTAGTGGGGGGCTTCGCGCTCGGACGAGCCCGCCCACGCGAAGTGCAGCTCCTGAAGGCTGTCGGGCTCCAGCAGGGGCGCGTAGCCGTCGACGATCTCATCCGGCAGATGGTCGAGGTAGACGCGGACGAGGCGCGCGAGGGCGTCGCGCTGGGCGGCGTCCATGGCGCTGGCGGGCAGGCCCTTGGGCGTGAGGGTGTAGCGGACCATGTCGTCGAGCTCGGGGGTGAGGCCGAGGGCCGTGCGGAGGCGCTCGCCGCCGGGGCCGGGGCCGCCGATGGGGGGCATGGCGCCGTCCTCGACCTGCGGGCGGTTGGTCTGGACGATGTCGGTTGGCGGCACGGGCGCGATGACGGCCCGCGAGAGCTGCTCGGGTGACAGGAGGGCGAGGAGCTCTCGGGCGGCGTCCTCCTCGGCGGCCAGCGGGCGCAGACCGACGCCGCCGGGAAGCAGCGAGCGTGCGGGCTCGGCGCCGAAGAAGGCGGGCGTCGGGTATACGAGGCCGCCGCGCACGGTGTAGTGGAGGCTCAGGTGGTGGCCGCCGATGCGCCAGCTCCAGCCGCTCTCATCGCCGGGCGTGCCGAAGACGGCGACGAAGTAGTTGGCGGGGTCGCGCAGGCGGGTGCCCGGCAGGTCGCCGTAGGTGCGGTCCGGGAAGTTCGACGAGCGGTCAACGACGTTCTCCATGCCCGTGAGCAGCGACGCGTAGTTGTAGCCGCGCTCGCTGAGCCCCGTCGCCATGAGCTGCCAGACCTTCTGCTGCTGTCGGGGGGCAAGGTCGCCGAGGCGCAAGCCCGCGCGCGGGGTGGGCGTGTAGAACCAGCGCCGGCGCTCCTCCTCGTCGCCGAAGGGGAACGTCCCGGCGCTGCGCTGCTCGGGGGACAGCGCGGCGAGGAACTCGGACGCCGCCTGTGCCATTGTGTCCGCGAGGGCCGAGACCTTCTCCATGTCATGCTCCTTTGGGCCGGTTGCGCTCGGCGTACGTGTGCGCCCGTGCTCGCGCCCGTGGAACGCGAGTCGAGTATAGTATAGCCTCGGTGTTCGTGGCGGCAATGACGGACTGTAGTCACGCCCCAGACGCACTGGAACGGCCACAAATCGCACCCATACGGAGAGAGACATGACGCGCATCAAGCCGATCACCGACAAGGCGCAGCTGCCGCCGGAGCAGCACCACGAATGGGACGCGATCCTGGCCGAGCGCGGGCGCGTCCGAGGGCCGTTTGGGGTGTTGCTCCACAGCCCGGGGCTCTCGATGGGCTTCCTGGGGAGCGTCGCCAACGCGCATCCCCACGGCGTGGTGAGCGACGCGCTGCACGAGCTCGCGATCCTGGCCGTCGCGTACGAGGACGACGCGCCGTACCAGTGGTCGGCGCACGTCGCGCCCGCTCGCGCCGCGGGGGTGAGCGACGCGGCGATCGAGGCCGTGCGCGCGGGCGACGACGCGGGCGGCCTCGGCGAGGACGAGCGCGGGGTCATCGAGCTGTGCCGTCAGCTATGCCGCACGAACCGCGTCGAGCAGGCGCTGTTCGACGAGCTGACGGCGCGGCAGGGCGAGCGGTGGGGGATCGTGATGATCGCGACCGTTGGCCTCTACCGGTACGTGGCCGCCGTCAACAACGCCTTCGAGATCGACGTGGTCGAGGGTGACGACCAGTTGCCGGTGCGGCGGGGGTTCCACAGCGGGGGGTAGCATTGAGGGAGAGGAGTCTCACAGGCATGCCCATTCACGCCATGCAGTTTGACGCTGACGACCGGGGGCCGCTGGACGGTTTGCGGGTGCTCGACATGTCCCGGCTGGTGGCGGGGAACATGCTGACGCTGCAGCTTGGGGACTTTGGGGCGGAGGTCGTCAAGATCGAGCCGCTGCCGAACGGCGACCCGCTGCGGGCGTGGGGCGACAGCTCCGTCGAGACGCACTGGAAGACGTACTGCCGGAACAAGAAGAGCGTGTCGGTCAACTTGCGGGAGGCCGACGGTCGCGCCCTCGTGCGGCGGCTGGCGAGGGACGCGGACGTGCTGGTGGAGAACTTCATCCCCGGCCGGCTGGAGGAGATGGGGCTGGGGCCGGAGGTCCTGCAGGAGGACAACCCGGGGCTGATCATCGTGCGCGTTTCCGGGTTCGGGCAGACGGGGCCGTACCGGGAGCGGCCGGGGTTCGGCACGCTGGTGGAGGCGATGTCGGGGTTCGCGGACCACAACGGCTTCGCCGACCGCGAGCCGGTGCTGCCGCCGATGGCGCTGGCGGACATGGCGGCGGGCCTGTACGGCGCGATGGCTGTGCTGATCGCGGTGCGCGAGCGCGAGGTGAAGGGCGGCGCGGGGCAGGTGATCGACCTCTCGCTACTGGAGCCTATCTTCTCCATCCTGGGCGCCGACGCCGCGGGCTATCGCGTCGACGGGAGCATCAAGCAGCGCGTGGGCAGCGCCTCGAACACGGCGTCACCGCGCAACGTGTACGCGACGCGGGACGGCAAGTGGGTGGCAATGTCAGCATCGATCCAATCGATGGCGGAGCGCGTGTTCCGCGTCGTGGGGCGCGAGGACGCCATCGACGACCCACGCTTCAGGAACAACGCCGAACGGGTGCTGCACCGTGCCGAGGTGGACTCCATCATTGGCGGCTGGATGGCCGAGCGGAGCCTCGACGAGGCGCTCGCCGAGCTGAACGGCGCGGGGGTGACGGCCGGGCCCGTGTACGACATCGCGCAGTTCCTCGACGACCCGCACGTCATCGAGCGCGAGGTGGTGGTCGACCTGCCGGACGCGGACGTGGGAACGGTGCCGGTGCACAACATCGTGCCACGGCTGTCTCGGACGCCGGGGACGTTCCGCTACCCGGCGCCCACGCTGGGGCAGCACAATGACGAGGTCCTCGGCGGCGCGGGCGTGTCCGCCGACGAGCTTGCCGAACTGAGAGCGCGAGGGGTGATTGGATGACTGACGGACGGAGGCTCCCGGTATGGCGGTCGCTGCTGTACGTGCCGGCCAACGTGGAACGCTTCGTCGCGAGGGCGCACGAGCGGGGCGCGGACGGCATCATCCTCGACCTGGAGGACTCGGTGCCGCTGTCGGAGAAGGCGTCGGCGCGGGCGGGCGTACAGGCGGCGGCGGAGCGCGCCGGGCAGGCGGGCGCGGACGTGCTGGTGCGCGTCAACCAGCCGCTGCGGCTGGCGGCGCCGGACATCGAGGCGTGCGTATCGCCGGCGGTCGACGCCCTCGCGCTGCCGAAGCTCGCGGGGCCCGACCACGTGCGGCTGCTCGACGAGCTGGTGTCGGAGCTGGAGGCCGAGCGTGGGATGGCGGTGGGCTCGACGGCGTTCCTGGCGATGATCGAGACGCCGGAGGCATTCTTCCAAATCGGCGAGATCGCCAAGGCGAGCACGCGCATTGCGGCCATCACCATCGGCGCGGAGGACCTGGCGTCGTCGCTGGGGATGCAGCCGGACGCGGAGACGCTGCTGTACCCGAAGACGCAGTCCGTGTACGCGGCGAAGGCGGCGGGGGTGATGGCGCTGGGCATCTTCGGCACGGTGGCCGACTACAAGGACCTGGACGCGGTGCGGGAGGTCGCGCTCAAAGCGAGGCGGTTCGGGCTGGAGGGCGCATCGTGCATCCACCCGAGCGTGGTGCCGGTGCTCAACGAGGCGTTCAGCCCGGGCGAGGCGGAGGTCGCGCTGGCCAAGCGCATCATCGAGGCGAACGACGAGGCGGAAAAGAGCGGGCGCGGCTCGTTCGAGCTCGACGGCAAGATGATCGACGTGCCGGTGGTGCGGCGAGCGCAGGCGCTGCTCGCGCGGCACGAGGCGATTGTGGCGCGGGGCGTGTGACGCGTTTGATGATTACGGGTGCATGCCGGGGCCGCTGAGGTCCGCCATCGACAGGTTCTGGCAATTGGTGCAGGCGTCCTTGCCCCCCATGCCCGGATATGAATTGGCAGGCTGAATCCGGGCCCCTACGGGGCAGTCGCTGTAGAAGTGGAAAATCTTTGTGCTCTTGTCGTGGTAAGGCTTGACCTGCGGCATTGTCCACCTCCTGCTCTTGACCCCGGTCCGCCTACATGCCGCAAAGCTTACGCAAACTGGCGCACGGGTCAAGGGCGCGATGTATGCGCCTCGGTTCGTGCTTCGATTTCCCTCAGGGCGAACGGGGGGGGCGGGCGATTACAAGGTCGTCCCTACGGCTCCGCCCCCGCTGCCCCCTCTGGATACCGGCTTCCGTGGTATGCCGGGGCAGGTCGCCCCTACGCCCTTGCGGTAGCCTCTGCTATGCTGTGTGGCATAGTAGCCTGGGAGGTTGTTCATGCTGACGCGCGAGGACAACGAGCTCATCTGCCGCACGGGACCCGGCACGCCGATGGGGCGTGTGCTCCGGCGCTACTGGCATCCCTGCCTGCTTTCCTCCGACCTCCCCAACAACGACGGCCCGCCCGTGCAGGTGAAAATCCTCGGCGAGAACCTCGTCGCGTTCCGCGATGGCGAGGGGCGCGTGGGGCTCATCGGCGAGCGTTGCCCGCACCGGGGGGCGTCGCTGTACTACGGGCTGAACGGCGGTGGCGGGCTGATGTGCATCTACCACGGCTGGAAGTTCGACGCGGACGGCAACTGCGTCGACATGCCCTCGGACATGCCCGGCAGCCGGTTCCTGGAGAAGGTGCACACGACGTCGTACCCGGTCGTCGAGTCGGCAGGCATGGTGTGGGCGTACATGGGGCCGCGGGATCTGCAACCTCCGCCGCCGGACTTCCTCTTCAACCGGCTGCCGCTCGATCAGGTCGTGGCGGCGAAGTCTCCCGTGTACTGCAACTACCTGCAGAGCATTGAGGGGAACATCGACTCGTCGCACCTGGGGACTCTTCACCGGCGGCACGCGGACTTTACCCTTGAGCCGGACGAGACGGACCGGCCGGGGGTGCCGTCGGCGAACCAGCGGTCGTACCTGCTGGCGCACTACCGCTTCGCCGAAATCAACGTGCAGGACACGGCGTACGGCTTCCGGCTCATCGGCATGCGGCCGACGGACGCGGGGCACCGGCACCTGCGCATCACCAGCCACGTCTTCCCCGTGTGCAGCATGATCGCCAGCCCGGGCGTGGCAAGCGGCACCTTCTTCATCGTGCCGACGGACGACGACAACTGCATGCGCTTCTTCGTGCGGTGCAACCCCGACCGGGCGATCACCGACGACGAGCGCGCGTCGACGTACGCGGAGAACACGATCATGGACCCGGCCGACCCTCGGCGGCGGCTCAAGCGGGCCGACAACGAGTACCTGATCGACCGCGCGGTGCAGCGGACAACGCTCGTCTCCGGCATCTGGCCGAACCCGGAGCAGGACTACGCGGTGACGGAGAGCATGGGGCGCATCGTCGACCGGACGCGCGAGCACCTCTACTCGGCCGACGGGGCGATCATCCGGCTGCGGCAGCTCATGATCCGCGCGGCCAAGGGTCTCGACGAGGACATCGACCTGCCGGCGCTCGACCCGGGCATCCCGTACCACCTGATCCGCTCAGAGGAGGTCATCGTGCACGAGGACGACGACCCGTGGCTCGCGGGCGCGGACGCAGGGGAGACGGCGCGGCCGGGGGAGCGGCTGTGGTAGGGGGAGTCCGCTCTAATGGAAATCACAAAGTAACTAGAGATACATCACGGACTGCCCATTATGTGCGCGCCGGATTCTACGCTACTCGCTCCTTAAGAAAGGCTTAGAAATCGTCGTCCTCCTCCGAACCCAAACCCAGGCTCGTGTATCAAGATCAAGCCGGTTTCACCTTCTGGGATTTGGAAGCAGATGTTGCCGATTGTTTGTCCTCCAGAAAAAACCTCGACGCTCCCAAGTGCGTCAGGGATGACAGAGAAGCCACAAGAGGGGTCGTAGACCACGCGGTTATTCCCAATGAGATTGAAGTCATAACTTGCAACCTCAACTGAGCCGGACGCATCGGAAGGATAAGCAACTTCAACAGAGATCATAAAGAAACGCATCCCCTTCTCAGGGGAATCGTTAAACTGGTTTTCCGCAGCTATTTGCTCGCGAGCGTCCTGAACAATTCCAAGCACTCGAATGACTGTACCGTCGGATCCCATCAGGACTTCTCCGGCAGATACAGGATCGTCGAGGGTGAACCCTGATGGTGGCACAGGGACAGCCATAGCACCTAGAGAGAAGACGGCTTGTCCCAACGTAAAGATATCACCGGAGAACCGCCAAGTCAGACCCGTTGCAGTCGTGGGGATTTGAAATCCCGCCTCTCCTCGGAGAGTTCCTCCCGGACCAATTTCACCGTCTGGCGAAGCGCTGCCAGAGGCAGCAACGGCGGTGAAATCAATGTCGTATGACCTCCCTTCAGCATCGCGAATCTCCATTTGCAGCAAAGTGCTGACTACTTCAGGTTGAGGTCCTTCGTTTCGAAATGTGACATCTACGTATACGAAGTAATTTCCTGCCTCAGGCATCCACAAGCTATCGCCAAGAGAGCCTCGTACACCATTCACAGTGATATGAAGGTCGCCAAGTCGCACGGTATCTCCGACATTGAATACTTGGGGTTCAGGTATTGCAGTGGGTTCAGGGGTTGGTGTCGCAGCAGTAGCAGTGGGTTCAGCGGCAATTGTCGGGACGGGTGTAGCTGCCGGGGTGTCGGTTGCAACCGTCGTGGGTTCAGGATCGGGTGCCGATGGTTCAGCGCTTGCGGCTGTAATAGGTGCAGTTGCCGGAGTATCGGCTGGCTCTGCTGTGGCTACTAACTCCGGCTCTTCTGTAGCGCAGGCAATCATGGCGACCACCAGCAACACCAACATTGGTATGATTGGAGCTCTAGGGTTCATTATAAAGGGACCCCCTCGCAGCAAGGATTCGGCGCGTTGGGCAACGTACCTTATCCCCATGCTGTGCGCTGCGAGAGGGCCATAGAGGCCGAGTCCTCGCACGCACAGTGAGAGTGAGACGTTGCCCAACGCACGAATAGGTTAGGATGATGGAGTACCCTTGTCAAACTCAGAAGGGTTTATGGGTAATCAACTATATAAGTTCCTAATGGAGGCTAGGAGGGACTAAAGCATGTTGCCAGATTTTTCGGAGTTTTCGTACGGATTCGCATTCACGCACGAATATGTTAATCGCAATCCAAGCTTAACGAGTGCGCCCGAGTTGCCATCACTAATCAAGGAAGCGGAAACAGGCACTGATTTGAAACTAGGATATGCGGGACATCCCAAGTATTTTCAGTTCAAACTTTCGGCTTATCTGAATCGAAAAAACGCCATCCATTGGCAGGATCACCTTCGTTCGCACTATCGAGTCCGTATTACTACGCATCCTCGGCCTAACCAGCCAGTAGGTACCGACCAGCATTCTCAACTCAAGCGCCTTGCAACGACTGTGGATGATGTCGTTTATGTTGCGCCTAGATTTCACAGTTTGAATGACTTCAACCGGTTCTTTCTTCAGGGCAGGATTACGGAAAACAGTTTGTGGGCGCCCGTGAAGGACTTGCCCTGGGTTTTTGACAGCGACGTTCATTATTTGACTTTCACTAGGAGTCAGACGATACCCCTGTGGCATTCGGAAATAGTCAAGCTGGAAGGAAGCTTCACTTCGGATGAACACTACGAGAGAACTCGTAACAGAGTTACAATTGATGAGGATTTCTTCAGAACTCTTCACAGTAGGCTGCAAGCCTCACTGCAAGAAAACCAGAGGCAGCTACCAAGCGGTCGCAATGCCAGTGACAGCGATGACTTTGCGAGTGTATTGAGGGACACTTATCGTCTATTGACCACACAATACGGGCTTCAATTGGTAATCCTTAGGGAAGAACGCGGGTAACGAAATCACGATTGGACTGTGTTAGAAGGCCACACAAATTATAGTCGTACTATTTCAACTCTCACTTATTTTTAATTGCCTCTCCTCGCCTCCCGCCCCCTCTGCTATCCTGAACGCACTCTCGCGAAGGATTGCGCATGTACGTCATTGGGACTGCGGGCCACGTTGACCATGGGAAGTCGACGCTGGTGAAGGCGCTTACAGGCATTGACCCGGACCGGCTCCAGGAGGAGAAGGACCGGGAGATGACCATCGAGCTGGGGTTTGCGTGGTTCACGCTGCCCAGCGGCCGCGAGATCAGCGTCGTCGACGTGCCGGGGCATGAGCGGTTCATCAAGAACATGCTCGCGGGCGTGGGCGGGATAGACCTCGCGATGCTCATCGTCGCGGCGGACGAGTCGGTGATGCCGCAGACCCGCGAGCACCTGGCCATCCTCGACCTGCTGCAGGTGAAGCGGGGCATCGTCGTGCTCACGAAGGCGGACACCGTCGACGAGGAGTGGGCGGACCTCGTGCGCGGCGAGGTCGAGGAGGCGCTGGAGGGCACGACGCTGGAGGGCGCCCCGATGGCGCTCGTCTCGGCCGTCACGGGGCAGGGGCTGCCGGAGCTCATGGCGCTCATCGACGCGATGCTGGAGGAGACAGTGCGGCGCGAGGACCTTGGGCGGCCGCGGCTGGCCATCGACCGCAGCTTCGTCATGCCGGGCTTCGGCACTGTCGTGACGGGGACGTTGCTGGACGGCGCGCTGACGGTGGGGCAGGAGGTCGAGCTGCTGCCGTCTGGGCTGCGGCGGCGCATCCGCGGGCTGCAGTCGCACCAGCAGCGCATCGAGTCGGTCGGGCCGGGGAACCGGGTCGCCGTGAACCTCGCGAACACGACGCAGGAGGAGGCGGAGCGCGGGCAGGTGCTGACGCTGCCGGGGTGGCTGCAGCCGACGACGACGGTGGACGTGCAGATACGCATGGCGCCCGGCGCGCCGATGCCCATCCGGCACAACCTCGGCGTTACCTTCCACGCCGGGACGAGCGAGAGTTTCTCCCGCGTGCGGTTGTTGGACGTGGGCGAGCTGCGGCCGGGGCAGGAGGGCTGGGCGCAGGTACACCTGACCGACCCGATTCCGCTGGTGAAGGGTGACTACTTTGTGGTGCGTTCGTCCCAGTGGACGCTGGGCGGCGGGCGCGTCGTCGACCCGCACCCGGCGCGGCACCGGCGGTTCCAGCTCGGCGTGCTGGAGAAGCTGGAGGTCATGGCCGAGGGCTCGCCGGAGGACCTTGTGCTGAAGGCGCTCGAGGGCGCGGAGCCGTGCGGGCTCGCGGCGCTGGCGCGGGCGGCAAACCTCGCCGTCGCCGAAACCGCGACGATTGTGGGCGAGCTTGCGGAGGTGGGCGACGTGGTAGTGCTGGGCGGCGCGCCGTCGGACTCGGGCGCCGTGCTGATGACGACACCCGGCTGGGCGACCGTTCGCGGGCAGGCGGACGCGGCGGTGCAGGCCTACCACACGGCGAACCCACTGCGGCCGGGGCTGCCGCGCGAGGAGCTGCGCAACCGGCTGAAGCTCTCGCAGGCCGTGTTCACGCTCGTGCTGCAGCGGCTGGCCGACGAGGGCGTGCTTGAGGAGACGGGGGCGGTAGTCCGCGCGCCGGGCCACCGCGTCGTGTTGTCCGACGCGCAGGAGGCCGAGGTCGCGAGGTACGTCGCCGCGCTGGAGCGCGAGCCGTACGCGCCGCCGACGGAGATCGCCATCGACGCGGCGCTCGTGGGTGTGCTGGCGGAGCGCGGCAGCGTGGTGCGCGTCAACGACTCGATCGTGTTCGCGGCGGGCGCGTACCGGGAGATTGTCGACCGCATCGTGGCGCACCTGCGGGAGCACGGGGCGATCACGGTCGCGGACGTGCGGGACACCTTCGGGACGTCGCGGAAGTACGCGCTGCCGCTGCTGGAGCACCTCGACCAGCTACACGTCACGCGGCGGCAGGGCGACCAACGCGTGCTGCTCCGCGACCCGGGGCGGTCGTGATGCAGGAGCGCGTCTACGGTGTGGACTTCAGCGGCGGGAAGCAGGCGGGCAACAAGATCTGGATAGCACAGGCCGTGCCCTACCGCCGGGGAATCGTGGTGGAGGACTGCGCACCAGCGACCGACTTCCTGGGGTGTGCCGCCGACCGCGGTGAGACACTATCGGCCCTGCGCCGCTTCATCGCCGGAGCGGAAAGCGCGGCGTTCGGCTGCGACTTTCCCTTCAGCCTGCCGAGGGAACTGCTAGCCGCCGAGTCGTGGGCGGAGTTCGTGGCTGGCTTTGCGAACCGATACAGTACGGAGCACGAGTTCAAGGCGCATTGCCTGGAAACAGCGCTGCAATCATTGGGCCGCAAGGAGCTGAGACGGCAGACCGACGTCGAGGCGAGGGCGCCGTTCTGCCCATACAATTTGCGCATCTACAAGCAGACCTACTTCGGCATCAAGGACGTGCTCGGCCCACTGGTGGCCGACAACGCCGTCAACATCCCACCCCTGCACTACTCGGAAGACGACGCTCCATGGGTCATGGAGGTGTGCCCGGCAAGCACGCTCAAGGCGTCCGGGCTTTACGGGTCCTACAAGGACGCAAGGGGGAGCGTCGACGCTAGAGATGGCATCCTGGAGGCGTTGAAAGGCTCCGGCCGCCTCACATTCGGCAACGGGGACGTCCGGCAGCGAGTGCTGGAAGACCGGCATGGGGACGCGCTGGACAGCGTGATTGCCGCGGACGCAACGTTTCGCGCGATTGCCGACCCTGAACGCATAGTTCAGGCACACCGTTTTCCCTACTATCTTGAGGCGTGCATATTTGTGTGAGCCCGTCCACTCTGCATCCAAGCGGAGGCATTCACATGGCCCTTGACCTGTACCGGACTGCCGCGCAGATCGACGCTGCCGTCGCGATTGCGGACTTTGGCGCGGCGAGGGAGCGGCGGATGGATGCGGCGCTCGCGGCGCTGCGGGATGGCGACGCCGCGACGCTGAACGCCCGCGTGGAGGCGGCGCAGGGGTTGCTGGCGTTTTTGCCTGCGGAGGCCGTCGAGCCGCCGGGCGCGGTCTTCGACGCGCCGGCTGCGCCCTCGGACTTTAGTGTGGTTGCTACTGATGGGTCTCACATTGACGTGAACCGGCACCTGCCGCTGCGGTGCGCGCTCGTCAACATCGGCGGGTGCAGGCTGACGTACGGCGCGGGCGCCGACGCAGAGCTGTTCAGCCGACCTCGGCTGCGGACGTCGGACGCGGAGCTCTTCTTGCGAGACCCGGACACACCCTCGGCGCGGCATGCGGTCGAGGGCGCGCTGATGGGACTGGTGCGCACGGTTGAGGAGGCGGTCGCGCTGGCCGAGGCGGTGGAGGCGGACGACGGCGGGCTGCCAACGCTCGCGCTGCTGGACGGGACACTGGTGATGTGGGAGCTCGGCGGCGAGCTGCCGCCCCGGGGGCGCTACCCGGACTACGTGCGCGAGCAGCTCCTCGACGACGGGCTGCTGGCGGCGCTGGAGCGCATCCGCGACGCGAGTGCGCATCGGCAAGTGGCGGTCGCGTCGTACATCAGCCTGCCCAACAGCGCGGAGGTGGTGAACCTGCTGCGGCTGGGGCTGTGCGACCTCGACCCCGTCGGGCATTGCCAGACGCACTGTCGCGCGCTCGTGCCGGGCACGAGGCGGTGCGACGCGGCGCACGGGCTGACGGACCGCGAGCTCTTCGAGCGGACGCTGGCGCCGGGGCAGCGCTCGGCGGTGTTCGCGAGCCGCTCGCCCGTTGCGCGCGACGCCTACGGGTCGAACCGGGTCCACTTCTTCTACGTGAACGTGGAGGAGGAGATCGGCCGCGTCGAGGTTCCGGCGTGGGTGGCGCTCGACCCGGCGTTGCTGTCGCTGGCGCACGCGCTCGTCGTCGACAACGCCCGGCGCGGGGCGGGGTACCCCGTCGCGCTGCAGGAGGCGCACGAGCAGGCCGTCGTCACGGGCGCGGACCGGGAAGCCTTCCGAAACATGGTGGAGCGCGCCCTAGAGGAGCGTGGGTTGCCCGTGTACACTTCACAGAAGCAGCGCTCCAAGCGCCGCCCCTGGGTTTAGGCTCCCCGACCGCAATCACCGACGAGGTACCGCTTTGACGACTGTTCCCCATCCTGAGGCTCGCATCGGCGAGGTGGTGGAGGCCGGCTCCACCGAGTTCGCTGCCGAGTGCTACACGCTCTACGGCGCGCCGCCGCTGGGCGCGCTGGTGCGCGTCGGCGACCCGGCGGTGTACGGCGTCGTGTACAGCGTGACGACGGCGGCGCTCGACCCCGGACGGCGTGTGGCGGCACGCGGCGCGGGCGAGCCGGACGAGGCGTCGGTGTACCGTAACAACCCGCAGATTGCGCGGCTGCTGGCGACGCATTTGCAGGCGCTGGTGGTCGGCCACGACCGCGCGGGAACGCTCGCGCAGCGGCTGCCGGCCGCGCCGCCGCGCATCCACGCCTTCGTGTACTGCTGCGATGACGCCAACGTGCTCGCCTTCACCGAGCAGCTCGACTACCTGCACTTGCTGACGACGGCCAACGTGCCCGCCATCGACGAGGTCATCGCGGCCAACGTGCGGCTCACGGCGGAGGGCCGCGACGACGGGGACGGCTTCCGCGAGCGGGCGGCCCACACCCTCGCGACGGAGCTGGCGAACGACGTTACGCGGCTGAACGCCATTCTGCGAGGCATCGCATGACGCCGGAAGAGACGCGGCCAGCGGACGTACCCTCTCCCAAAGCCGGTTTCAACGCCGATGGACACATGGAGGAAGGCGCCCTGGATTCCGGCATTCGCCGGAATGAGGGTGTTGGGGTGGCGTCGGGCGCTCTCCTTGGCGCGGTGGTCGGCGGCTCCCTGACGGAGGGCGTGGAGGTGCGGCTGGCCGAGGGGGCGTCCGTCGAGGACATCCCCGTCGGCAGTTATGTCGTCATCCAGGGCGAGCGGCGCCGGTTCTTCGGCATGGTCAGCGAGGTCAGGCTCGCGTCCACCGACGCCCGCTTGAGGAGCGCGCCCGGCGGGTTCACCGATCCCCTCGTTACGCGGGCACTGTCCGGCACGGCGGCCTACGGGACGATCACTGTCCGGCCGCGGCTCACGCTGCCCGCCGTCGCCGGCGTGGAGGGCGACATCGCACCCGCGCGCACGGTGCCGTCGCACTTCTCGCGGGCGACGCGCGCCACGGACGCGGACGTCGCGCAGGTGTTCGGCGCGGAGGGCGGCGGCAACTTCGCCGTGGGCACGCCGCTGGACATGGACGCCGTGGTCTGCCTGGACCTCAAGACGATGCTGCAACGCTCCAACGGCGTCTTCGGCAAGAGCGGCACCGGCAAGAGTTTTCTGACCAGGCTGCTGCTCATCGGCGTGCTGCAGAGCCGCCTGTCGGCGCTGCTCATCTTCGACATGCACAACGAGTACGGCTGGGAGGGCGGCGACGTGGAGCGCGGGCGGCGCGTGAAGTCGCTCAAGCAGCTCTTTCCGTCCGAGGTGTCCGTCTTTGCGCTGGACGAGCAGCGCGCCCGGGGCGCGAAGATACAGCCCGACTTCACCGTCGAGATCGGCTACGACGAGATCACGCCCGAGGACGTCATGGCCCTCCGCGAGACCCTCGGCGTCTCCGATGCCGCGGCGGAAGCCGCCTTCGCGCTGGGCCGCAAGTTCGGCGACCGCCGGTGGCTGCGTGAGTTCCTGCGGCTGGAGGGATCGGACGAGATCGGCGAGCTGGCGAACGCCATCAACGTGAACGGCGCGGCCCTTGCGACGCTGCACCGCCGCCTGACCAACCGCATCGCGCGGCTGCCCTTCCTGTCGGACGCGGTGGGGGCGGACGCGGTGGCCGCAATCATGGACCACCTCGACCGCGGGAAGCACGTTGTGCTGGAGTTCGGGCGGTACGGCGACGACGTGATTGCCTACATGCTCGTGGCGAACCTGCTGACGCGGCGCATCCACGACCGCTACCGGGAGCGGCAGTCGGCGGACGCGGGCGAGGGCCGCGCGACAACGCCGCTCACCATCGTCATAGAGGAGGCGCACCGTTTCCTGAGCCCGGCGGTGGCGGCGCAATCGCCCTTTGGGGTGATCGCGCGGGAGATGCGCAAGAACAACGTGACCCTGCTGGTCGTCGACCAGCGGCCCAGCGCCATCGACGCCGAGGTGCTGAGCCAGGTGGGCACGAAGGTGTGCTGCCTGCTGGACGACGAGCGCGACGTGGACGCCGTCATGGCGGGCGCGTCGGGCAGCCGCGAGCTGCGCACCGTGCTGGCGGGCCTGCGCTCCCGGCAGCAGGCGCTCTTCTTCGGCGAGGCGGTGCCCATCCCCGTCGCGGTGCAGGTGCGCGACTACGGCACGGACACGAGCTACGACGCGCTCATACGGCGGCGGCCGCGACGCGAGGCGGCGACCGTTCGCGCCGAGGGAAATCGAGGCGCGGACGCCCCGCCAGCCTCGGAGGATGAGGACCACGACCCGCTGTTTGGGTAGGGGATCTTCGCCAAACTCCCTCGCCGGGGTCAGAGGGAATCGAATCAGAAAGACCTGTACTGCAGCAACTTTCATTGATATACTTGTGAATGCAATGCATAAAGGAGTAATGTAATGCATTTGAGGGAGTCGCATGATTGAATCCGGGATAACTTCAAGAGGGCAGACCACATTGCCCAAGGCCGTGCGTGAGGCCCTCTCCGTTCAGTCAGGAGACAGGGTGCGTTACATCATCCAGAACGGTGAAGTCAGGATCGTGCCCGTGCGCCCCATTGGCCGGCTTTTCGGCGCACTGCGGCATACCGGCGATGCGGTAACCCTCGAGGACATGGAACGCGCGATCATCGATGGGGCCACCGACTCGTGATTTCCGTCGACACCAACGTCATTGTCCGGTATCTCGTGAACGACGTCGCCGAGCAGGCGCTCGCCGCCCGAACGTTCCTGGAGGGGTTGACCCCCGAACACCCGGCGTTCATATGCCGCGAGGTTGCGATTGAGTTGGTCTGGGTATTGGAGCGGGCCTACGGGTTCAGCCGTGCCCAGATTTCGGACGTTCTTGTCGAGTTGATTGCCACCGACAGCATCGTGGTCGAGGCTGCGGACGACGTGGCCGGCGCGGCCAGTCGCTATCGCCGCGGAGGCGTGGGATTCGCGGACCTCATGGTCCTCGCGGCGGCCGAGCGAGCCGGTGCCACTCCGCTTCATACCTTTGACCGTCGGCTCGCGGGGGTGGACGGAGCGATTCTGGTGAACAGCCCGGCAGCGGGCGCTGCTTCTTGAACCCTACCTCGGGCCCTTCGACGAGCACAGGACGCATTCAGAGGGACCGTAGGCGTGCGTCGTAACCACGGAATTGGGGCGCTTCAGGTATACTTGCGCGTGAGGAGGGAACCATGCCGGAGAGACCACCAAGGTTGGAAGGGAAGGTCGCCGTTGTTACTGGCGGCGGCAGCATTGCCGAGGGCATCGGGAACGGGAAGGCGACGAGCGTCCTGTTTGCGCGAGAGGGCGCGAAAGTGCTCGTGGTGGACATCATCGAGGAGGCGGCGCAGGACACGGTGAACATGATCGAGGAGGAGGGCGGCGTGGCGTCGGTCTTCGTCGCGGACGTCACCAACTCGGACGACTGCTACGCCATGTGCCGCGCCGCCGTCGACCGCTACGGACGCCTCGACATCCTGGTCAACAACGTCGGCATCTCCTCGCGGGGCGACGTGCTCTCGCTGGACATCGAGGAGTGGGACCAGGTGATGGATGTCAACGTCAAGAGCATCGTGCTGGCCAGCCGCGCGGCGATTCCGCACATGATCAAGAGTGGGGGCGGCGCCATCACCAACCTGTCGTCCATCGCCGGGCTGCGGGCGCACTCGCCGCTGGCGTACTCGGTGTCCAAGACGGCCATCATCGGCATCACGCAGACCATGGCGTCCGACCATGGGCGCGACCTCATCCGCGTCAACGCCATCGCGCCGGGGCAGGTCTACACGCCACGGATGGAGATGCGCATGACGGAGTCGCTGCGGGGCCTCCGCGTGGAGACGGCGCCGCTGGGCACGGAGGGCACCGCGTGGGACATCGGCTACGCGAACCTCTACTTGGCGAGCGACGAGGCGCGCTGGGTCACCGGCGTTACCCTGTCCGTCGACGCGGGGCTCGCCGTGACGACACCCGCGACGCAGAACCGCGAACGCAGCGAGGCCATGGAACGGGCCAAGCAGCAGCAATAATGACGACACCCCCACACCAACCGGCGGCCCAACGCTCGCGCCGTATATCATGCTGCGGCCTTTAGCCCGCGTCCCGACGTTCCGTTCGGTCGTGAACCGCGACTGGCGTACGCTGTGGATGGCGGGCCACCTCTGGCACCTGGCGTTCTGGATGGACCTCATCGTCCTGGGTTGGCTGGTGCTGGAGCTGACCGACTCGCCGCTGCTGGTGGCGCTGGTGGGCACCTTTCGGCTCATCCCGCTGGGCGTTCTCGGCCCCATCGCTGGATCCGTAGGCGACCGGCTCTCCAAGAGGCGGATGCTGCTCTTCGCTCAGTCCATCAACATTACGGCCACGGTGGGCTTCACCCTCGTGCTGCTGGCGGGCCGGGAGCAGGTATGGCTGGTGTACACGGCAGCCATGCTGACCGGTACGGCATGGGCGATCGACTTCCCGGTGCGCCGGGCATTCATTCGCGACCTGCTTCCCGGCAGGTTCGTGGTGAACGCGATGGCCATCGACGCTGCGTCGCTGACGGGCATGCAGATGGTCGGGCGATGGATCGGCGGGGGCATTCTCGCCATCGCGGACCCGACGGCCGCCTACGGCTTCCTGTCCCTGGGCTACCGGGTGGGGTTTGCCGCGCTGCTCCGCGTACCGGAAAGCGCACATGGCCGAGTGCCCGCGCCGCCCGCCGGCAACCCTCTCGTCGCCGTGGCCAAGGACTTGGCGTCCGGGCTTGTGTACGTGCTGCGCAACCCCGTGTTGCGCAACGTCTTCCTGGTCACCGTGGCCATCAACCTCTTCATCGCGCCATACCTGCAGATCACACCGGTCTTCGCACGCGACGTCTTCGGCGTGGGACCGGCGCTGCTCGGCATCGTGAGCGGCATGGATGGCTTGGGCGCGCTGATCGGCACGATGGTCGTGGCGAGCATGGTGGGGTTGAAGCGGTTGGGGCGCCTCTTCATTGGCGGGTGCCTGCTGCTCGGATTCTCTGTCGCCGTGTTCAGCCAAGTTCCGGCGGTCGAGCTTGCTATACCGGTGATGATTGTCGTGGGCTTTGGCGTGTCGGGCTTCGTGACGATGCAAACGACGATATCCGTGCTGCACGCGAGCCCCGAGATGCGCGGCCGCGCGATGGGGGCGGTCGCGCTCGGCATCGGCGGGATGCCCATTGGCATGGCGCTGCTGGGGTCGCTCGCCGAGGCCTATGGCGCGCCGATGGCCCTGGGCATGACGGCGTCGACCGGGCTCCTGCTGATTCTGGCTGTCGCGATCTTCCAGCCCGCGCTCCGCCGCGCGCAGTAGCGGCGCATACCAGCGGGCGACGCGGCCCGCGCACCCTTCCGTGCTATGCTGGATACGTGCGCCCACCGTCGGCAACGGGACGCGAGGAGACTGACGCCGTGCCGCTTGAGACCAACATCGCCACGCTCATGCAGGAGCGGCTGCCGCCGCCGCTGCTTGCCGCGCTGCGCGCCGCCGGCGAGGTCGGCGAGCCGCACGGCTTCCGCGTCTTCCTCGTCGGCGGCATGGTGCGCGACCTGCTCGCGGAGCGCCCCCCCGGCGACCCGGACCTGATGGTGCAGGGGCCGACGCTCTCCATGAACGCGGCGGCGGCATTCGCCGTCGTGCTTGCGAGCGCGCTGGACGGCAGCATCGGAAGGCCGTCGCTGTTCGGCACCATCAAGCTTGAGGTGGACGATCTGGCCGTTGACGTCGCGACGGCCCGCACGGAGACCTACGCGCACCCGGGGGCGCTGCCGACCGTCAGCCCAGCGCCGGTTGAGGCTGACCTTGCGCGGCGGGACTTCACGGTGAACGCCATCGCGGTAGACCTCGCCCCTGCGCGGTTCGGCCGGACGCTGGACCCGCACGGCGGCTTCGGCGACCTGCGCCGCGGCGCGCTCGCCGTGCTGCACGACGGGAGCTTCGCCGACGACCCCACGCGGGCTTTTCGCGCCGCCCGCTACGAGGCCCGCCTCGGCCTGCGCATGACGCCCGCGACCGAGGCGGCGCTGCGGCGGGACATAGGCCACGTTGACGCCCTCAGCGGCGACCGGGTCCGCCACGAGATGGAGCGCGTATTCGCGGAGCGTGAGCCGGAGACGGCCCTCGCCCGCGCGGACGAGCTCGGCCTGCTGGAGGCGGCGATGCCGGGGCTCTCGTGGAGCGCGGCCCTGAGCGATGCGGCCCCGGCAGTGCGGGAGGCAGAGCCGTCCCTTCGGACAGCGGGTCCGACGGGGTGCCTCGCGCTGCTGGCGTCGCCGCTCTCGCACGATGACGCCGAGCAGCTCATCGAGCGGCTGAACGCGCCGAGGCCGTGGGCAAAGGTCATCGAGGACACTGCCCTGGTATGGGAGCAGCTTCCGTATATCGCGCCGGCGGGCGTTGCGCCCTCCGTCGTCTACGACATGCTGGAGGGGGCGTCGCCGGAGGCCGTGCTCGCGTGGGCCGCGCTCTCAAAGGGCGCCGTCGCAGCCCGCCTGCGCGACTACTACGACAACCTCCGGCACGTTCAACCGTTCCTGGGCGGAGACGACCTGCTGTCGCTCGGCGTACCGCAGGGGCCGCTGGTCGGCGAGCTGCTGCGGGAGCTGCTGAACGCGCGCCTCGACGGGCTCGCCGCCACGCGCGAGGACGAGGAGGCGCTGGTGCTGCGGCGCTTGTCATCGCGGGTAGAATGAAGGCTATCACTCCATCCTGAAAGGAATGCGCAATGCCAAAGGAAGCGTATGTCTACACCTGGAAGCGCTGAACCACCTGCCGCAAGGTGAGAGAGGTTCTCTCACAGGCAGGCGTGGAGGTCACAGAGCGTGACTTCTTTGAGGATCGGCTGTCCGAGGACGAGATTCGCGCGCTGGCGTCGGCGTCCTCGGCGACGGCTATGTTCTCGGCGAAAAGCCCCACGGTGAAGAAGCTGGGGCTCGACCCCGCGGCGCTGAGCGACGACGAGAAGGTGCAGCTCATGTCGGGCGAGCCGCGCCTCATCCGCCGGCCCATCGTCGTCATCGACGGCGTCACGTACCCCGGCGCGACGGTGAAGTCGCTGGCGGGGGTGCTGGGCGGCTAACTCTCGAATCGCCCCTACGACTCAGCCTCCCCCTTCGTACGCGCTGTCTCACGGCGGCGGAAGAAGAGGTATTGCTGCGCGTAGCCCGCGTACGGCCCGAATGCCTCGCGCGTCCATGCCCAAAGATCGCGGTAGCTGAGGCGCCGGCCGTCGAGATACCAGTCTTCCAATGCGCGCCGCACCCAGCGGTCGATGGGCGCCGCGTCCAGTTGGTCCAGCGCGAAGAGGAGGACGCAGTCGGCGACCTTCTCGCCGACGCCGCGCAACGCCACCAGCGCGGCCTTCGCGTCCTCGTACGGCACGGCGCGGAGCGCGTGGAGGTCCACGCCGCCCGCGGCGACGGCCTCCGCCGTGGGCGCGACGTACTTCGCCCGGTAGCCGAGGCCAAGCTCGCGCAGGCGCGTCTCGCCCGCCGAGGCCAGCGCGGACGGCGTCGGGAACGCGCGGCGGGTCAGGGCGCCGAGCGTCACGGACTCCCCCAGCGTGTCCGCCAGCGTCTCCTGCATTTTCGCGATGCGCGGGATGTTGGAGTTCTGCGAGCAGATGAAGGCGATGAGGCACTCCCACGGGTCCTGCCGCAGGATGCGCAGCCCCCAGTGCTGGTGCACGGCCGCCGACAGCCGCTCGTCCTCGCAGAGATGCGCGTAGATGGCGGGGAGGTCGTCGTCGAGGCGGAAGTAGTCGCGGACGGCGCGGACGGCGTCGGGGTGCGCGTCGGGGTCGAAGGTGACGCGGAGGCCGTCGGCGTCACGCTCCAGCGTCAGCAGCCGGCCCTCGATGAAACCGCTCCAGACGCCGCCGTCGTTGTGCCAGCGAAAGGCCTGGCCGCTCTCCAGCGTCAGCGGCAGGTCAAGCGGCTGGTCGACGGCGACGTGTGCGGCGGCGAGTGCGGTGGTCATCGGCAACAGTATACGGCGGCGGGCTAGCTCTTGCCCGCCGAGAGCCACCGCCGCACGATGTCCGGCATGTCTCGAAGCTGGGGTTGCTCCACCGTGCACTCCGGGAGCGAGCGCATGAAGAGGCTGCCGTAGGAGCGCGCGGTGAGCCGCCTGTCGAGGACGGCGACGACGCCGCGGTCGCTGGCCGTGCGGATGAGGCGCCCGAAGCCCTGCCGGAAGCGCAGGACCGCCTGCGGGACGGCGTACTCCTTGAATGCGTCCTCGTACTCCTCCGAGCGGGCGGCGAAGACGGGCTCCGTCGGGACGTCGAACGGCAGGCGGGTGAGGGCGAGCACGGTGAGCGCGTCGCCGGCGAGGTCTACGCCCTCCCAGAAGCTGGCGGTGCCGAGCAGCAGCGCCTTGGGGTTGCCGAGGAACTCCTCGAGGAGCGTGGCGGGCGCGCCGTCGACGCCCTGAGCCAGGACGCGGATGTCCTCGCCTTCCAGCGCGGTCCGTGCCATCTCTGCCGCCGTCCGCAGCGCCGCGTGCGACGTGAACAGCGCCATTGTGTGCCCGCCTGCGGCCCTCGCCAGCTCCGAGACCGTTCGCGCGATGGTGGCGGCGTAGCCGGGGCTGTTCGGCTCCGGCATGTCCCTGGGGATGCACACCAGCGCGGACTGCGGGTAGTTGAAGGGCGATCCCAGCAGCAGCTCCTGGGCTTCGCGCAGGCCCAGCCGCTCCCGCAGCGGCTCGAAGCTCTCCGCCACCGTCAACGTGGCGCTCGTCAGGATGACGCTCTCGCGGCGCTCGAAAAGCTGCTCCCAGAGGGTTTCGCCGACGTGGAGCGGCGCGATGCAGAGGGCGACGTTGCTGAGCTGCGTGCCCTCGACCCAGAAGATGCTTTCGGCGTCCTGCTGGTACATGAACCGGTCGGCGTTGACGCGGAGCTCGATGAGCGAACCCTCCCGCGTCGCCAGCTCCGAGCGGATGGTGTCGTAGTCCGTGACGTCGTTCTCATCCAGCCCGTCGAGGGAGGCGTAGAAGGAGTTGAGCGTCCGCAGCAGGTCGCTGAGGGCGCTGCTCGGGTTCTCCCACGCCACCTCCAGCGCGGCCCAGTCCGGCTGCGCGCGGACGGCAGAGGTGACGCGGAGCGGGTTCTGCTGGCCCTGGACACCCTCGTTGCGGGCCTGCACGTATCGGATGAGACGCGGGAAGAACTCGTCGAGACGATCGCGCGCACGGCCCGCCGCCTGCACGACCTGCTCGGCGGCGTCGGCGGTGGCCTGCCGCCGGGACTGTGCGGCGGGCGACATGCGGAAGGCATTCACCGTCTCCATTACCAGCCCGCGCGGGTTCGCGAGCTCGTCAAGCAGCTCGGCCGCCTGCGCGTGGGCGACGCGGATGCTGAGCTGGCTGGTGGCCTCCGCCTCCAGGTGCTGCGCCTCGTCGACGATGAGGTAGTCGTAGTCGGGGATAAGGCCACCGCCCCTCGCGATGTCCGCCAGCAGCAGCGAGTGGTTCACGATGAGAATGGACGCGGCCTCTGCGCGGTCGCGGGCGGCGCGGAGGAAGCAGGCGCCCTCGCCCGCGGGGCACAGCCAGCTCCCCTGGGCGTTCAGCCGGTCCCAGACATTGTTGTCGGGGCGGGCCATGCGCAGGTCGGCGCGGTCGCCCGTCGCGGTATCCTGCAGCCACGTCGTCAGCTTGCCGAGGAAGCGGGCCTCGTCCACCGTCAGCGTCTGCGACGCCCGCATGTGCGACCATCGCCGCAGGCAGAGGTAGTTGGCGCGGCCCTTGAGCGTGGTGAAGCGCAGGCCGGCCGCGCCCGTGAGGCCCGCGGCCTCCAGGGTCTTCGCGGCGGTCTCGACGTCCTTGCCCGCTAGCTGCTCCTGCAGGCTGATGGTGTTGGTGGAGACGACGACGCGCGTGTTGTTGCGCAGGGCGAAGGCCGCCGCCGGAAGGAGGTAGGCCATGCTCTTGCCGACACCCGTGCCCGCCTCCACGATGAGGTGATGGCCCTCCTCGAAAGCCTGCGACACCGCCCGCAGCATCTGCTCCTGCTCGACGCGGTGCTCGAACCTGCGGGCGACGGACGCGAGCGCGCCGCCCGGCCCGACGAGGGCCGCCGCCATGTCCGCCGCGTCGTCGGGAAGCGAGTCGTTCGTGAGCGGCTCCGCTGCCGCAGTGCGCCGGGCCGGGCGGATGCGCCGCTCCAGTGCGACGGTGTCCACGCCGCCGAGGACCGACGTGCGGGCGTTGCCGCGCGCTGCCTGCTCCGACGATACGGCATTGAGGAGCGGCGCCAGGGGCCAGCTGGCCGCGCGGGCGAGGCGTGCAAGCTCGACCACGACGCCGGGGTCCGACTCCAGCGCAATGTCGACGAGCCGCTCGAACACCTGCTGCGTCGCGACGGCGTCGTCCAGGGCGCGGTGCGCGTTCCACGACCTTATGCCCAGCGAGCGCGCGAGCATGTTGAGGGCGTAATTGCCGCTCGGCAGCAGCATGGACGCGATGTCGCGGGTGTCCCACACGGGGCCGGGGAAGCGCACACCGGCCTTCGCGAGGAAACCGATGTCGAATGAAACATTATGTCCGATTATCGGCGCGTCGCCCACAAAGTCGCGGACGCGGCCGGCGATGGCGGAGAAGGGCTGCGCGGCGTCCACCTCAGCCTGCTTGATGCCGGTCAGGCGCTGAATGAACGGGGAGAGCTTCCGCTTGGGGTTTGCCAACTCGGAGAGGGTCTCAACCGTCTCGCCGCGGCAGAACTTGACCGCGCCGACCTCGATGATGGTCTCAAGCTCGGGGTCGAGGCCGGTCGTTTCCAGGTCAAGGCAGACAAAGACATCATGCAGCGAAAGCTCGTCGGTGGAGAGAAGTGTCACGGACGTATCATGCTCCAGTTCTGGAGGTGGTGAACGACGGGGTGTAGGCCCCGGCGTCTTCTCGACTTGTCACTCTGCGGACATTCTACGGCAGCGCAAGCGCAGGCCGTCAACTATTGCGCCGCGCCGCGCGTCCTTTGGGAGGAGCAACGCCCCGCGATGTGGGCCGCTCGCCTACCCGCCGCGGCGCGCCCTCGGGTGCGCCGACACGTAGGTGCGGCGCGCGGCCGCCTGTGTGACGTGGGTATAGATCTCGGTGGTCGTGGGACTCGAATGGCCGAGGAACTCCTGCACCACGCGGAGGTCCGCGCCGCCGTCGAGGAGGTGCGTCGCAAACGAGTGGCGCAGCGTGTGCGGGTGCACGCGGGTATCGAGGCCGGAGCGGACGGCGTAGTTGCGCACGAGCTTCTGCACGCTGCGTGAGGTCAGCCGGCCGCCGCTCTTGTTGAGGAAGAGCGCGCCGCCGTCCCGCGCCGCCCGGAGTTCGGGGCGTCCATGACGCAGGTACGAGTCGACAGCGTTGGCCGCTTTGCCGCCAAGCAGCACCATCCGCTCCTTTGATCCCTTGCCCAGCACCTTGGCCTGACGCTGATCGAGGTAAACGTCGGAGACATCGAGGCCGGTGAGCTCGCTGACGCGGAGGCCGGCGCCGTAGAGGACCTCGAGCACCGCGCGGTCGCGCAGGCCGGCGGGCGTGTCGGGTTCCGGCTCCTCGACGAGCGTGGTGGCCTCCTCGACGTCGAGGAACGTCGGCAGGCGGCGCTGCGTGCGGGCGGTGGAGAGGAGGGCCGTCGGGTCGTTGGGGACGTCGCCCTGCCGCTTCAGCCATGCAAATAGCGTGCGCAGGGCGCTCAGCTTGCGGGTCACGCTCTTGGGCACGTAGCCGAGGGCGCCGCGTCGGGTGGCAGGGGGCTCGTGGCGGCCGCCGTTCATGGGGCGGGCGTCAGTCAGCAGCCAGTGCAGGTAGGTTCGCAGCATCGGCCGGTCGAGCGTCGAGAGGTCCGTGATGCCGCGGTCGTCGAGGAATTGCCAGAAAGGGAGCAGGTCCGTCAGGTAGTTGCGAACGGTGTATGGCGTCAGCCCGCGCTGCGCCTGCAGGTGGATGCGCAGTCGCTCGGCGATGGGCCGCGCCCAGTGGCCGCTGCCCGGGTCGCCGGGGAACTCGGGCCGCTCGCGCTCCACGACCGTCGCACCAGCGTGCGCTGAACGGGCGGGGTGTTGTCGGGTGTGCCCTTGCTGCATGCTAGGCCTCCGCGGTCGCGGCCTCCGGCTCCTGCTCGAACTTGCCCTGGTAGGCGCAGTTTGTGCACTTCGTTCCCTGCTTGCCGCGCCGCACCATGAGACTCTCGCACTCCGGGCACGGCTCGGTCAGGGGCTGCTGGTTGACGGTGAAGTTGCACGAGGGGTAGTTGGCGCAGCCGTAGAATGTGGAGCGGCGCGAGCCCCGCCTGGCCTGGCGCTCAATCAGGTCGCCGCCGCACTTGGGGCATGCGACGCCCGTTTTGACCAGGATGGGCTTGGCGTTCTTGCACCGCGGGAAGCCGGTGCAGGAAAGGAAGCTGGACCCCCACCGGTTCTTCTTGAGGGCCATTGGTCTGCCGCACTTCTCGCAGAGCTCGTCGGTGATTTCCGGCTCGGCGGGTTCGGGGGCCGCGCCCTCAGTTGGGACGGGCTTGGCGTTGCGGCACTCCGGGAAGCCGCTGCAGGACATGAAGGTGCGGCCCCAGCGGTTCTTCTTCAGGATCATGGGTTTGCCGCACAGGTCGCAGTCCTCGCCCGCGGCGATGCCCGAGCGCGGCGCGGCGCCCGCCGTGGCCTCGAGGCTGGAGGAGAAGGGCCCGTAGAAATCGCCGAGCAGCGCCCGCCAGTCGCGGGATCCCTGCGCGACCTCGTCGAGTTCCTCCTCCAGCTTGGCGGTGAAGTCGAGGTTGACTACCTGGTTGAAGTGCTCGTTCAGGAAGTCGTTGACCCGGCGGCCGATGGGCGTCGGGACAAGGCGCCCCTGGTCGCGCTTCACGTAGTCGCGCTCCTGGATGGTCGAGACGATGGCGGCGTAGGTGCTGGGCCGCCCGATGCCGCGCTCCTCGAGCGCGCGCACCAGCGTTGCCTCCGAGAAGCGGGGCGGCGGCTCCGTGAAGTGCTGGGCCGGCATCAGCGACTTGCAACTGAGCGCATCGCCGGCCGCGAGGGGAGGCAGCATCTTCGAGTCATCGTCCTCCGACGCCTCGTCGCGGCCCTCCAGGTACAGCGCGCGGAAGCCGGGGAAGGTAAGCACTGATCCCGTCGCGCGGAAGAGGTAGGCGGGCCTGGACTCCGCCGCGGCGTCGATGTCGGCGGTGGTGCGCTCCACCTCGGCGTCCGCCATCTGGCAGGCGACGGTGCGCTTCCAGATGAGGTCGTACATCCGGAACTGGTCGGCGGAGAGGTGGCGCTTGAGCGATTCCGGAGTGCGCATTGAGGACGTCGGGCGGATGGCCTCGTGGGCCTCCTGCGCGCCCTTCACCTTGCTCGCGAACGCGCGCGGCTTCGAGGGCACGTAGCGCTCGCCGTACTCCCGCTTGATGTAGTCGCGCGTCTCGGCGAGGGCCGAGGCCGCGAGGTTCGTGGAGTCCGTGCGCATGTAGGTGATGAGGCCGACGGCGCCCTCGCTGCCGAGGTTGACGCCCTCATAGAGCGACTGCGCCACAGACATGGCCTTGCGCGCGGAGAAGCGCAGCTTGCGCCACGCCTCCTGCTGCATCGTGCTGGTGATGAACGGGGCGGAGGGCCGCTGCTTTACCGGCCGTTTCCGAACGTCGGCCACCTTGAACGTCGCGCCCTTCAAGTCGGCCAGGACGGAGGTGGCGGCCGCCTCGTCGGGGATGGTGAGCGCCTTGCGGTCACCCTGCCGGGAGTGCAGCCGTGCGGCGAACTCGACGGCGTCCTTCACGTCGGACTTGCGGAGCGCGGCCTCAATGGACCAGCTCTCAACGGGGACGAAGGCCTCAATCTCCAGCTCGCGGTCGACGACGATGCGGAGCGCGGCGGACTGCACGCGCCCGGCCGTCAGCCCCCGGTACATCAGGTGCTTGCCGACAAGGGGGCTGAGCTTGTAGCCGACAAGCCGGTCGAGCACCCGGCGGGCCTGCTGCGCGTCGACGAGGTCCATGTCGATGTCGCGCGGGTGGCTGAAGGCCTCGTTCACCGCGGACTCGGTGATCTCGTGGAAGACGACGCGCTGGGTCTTCTTCGGCACCACCTTGCGCTCCCGGAGGGCTTCCAGCAGGTGCCAGGAGATGGCCTCGCCTTCGCGGTCGGGGTCTGTCGCGAGGAACACCGTTGGGGCCTTGGCGGCGGCGGCGGCGATCTCCTCGACCAGTTCGGTCTTGCTCTGCCGGGCGCGACCGCCGCGTTCCCCGCGCCTCGAACCCCCGTCAGGTTCGACTACGTAGCTGGGCTCAAAGTTGCGCTCAACGTCGACGCCAAGGCCTCGGAGGGGCAGGTCGCGCACATGGCCCAGGGACGCCATCACCGTGTGCTTGTTCCCCAGGATGCGCTCTATGGTCCGCGCCTTTGTCGGCGACTCTACGATTACCAGGTCCTTTGCCATACACCCTCTAGCGGGCCGCTCCGTACCGGGCGGCCGTTTCCATCACTCTAATATAACGCATTGCGCCCACCTGCTTGACCAGTCCCTTGATTTCCAGTAGGGAAAGCGTGCTGCTGACATTGGCGACAGGCAGCGCCGACTGCCGCCGCACCTCGTCGATGTGGATGGGCTCCGCGCCGATGTGCTGCAGCACCTCCGCCTCGATGCCCTCGGGCACGGGCATGGGCATGAAGCCGGGCAACGCCGGCTGCTGATCCAGCCGCATCACGTTCAGCTCCTCCAAAACGTCGGCGGCGTCGGTCACCAGCTTGGCGCCGTCCTGAACCAGCCGGTTCGCGCCGAGGCTGGTGGGCGAGAAGATGCTGCCGGGCACGGCGAAGACGTCGCGGCCCTGGTCGAGCGCGAACCGCACCGTGTGCATGACGCCGCTGTCCATCGGCGCCTCGACGACAAGCACCCCCAGCGACAGCCCGCTCAGCAGCCGGTTCCGGCGGGGGAAGTTGCGCGAGTCGGGTCGGACGCCAAGCGGGTACTCGGACACCAGCGCGCCGTTTTCGGCGACGCGCAGCGCCAGCTGCTTGTGGTCGGCGGGGTAGATGACATCTACGCCCGTTCCCATGACGGCAATGGTGCGGCCGCCGGAATCGAGCGCCGTCGTGTGCGCGATGGCGTCGATGCCCCGCGCGAGGCCGCTGATGATCGTGACGCCAGCTGCCGCGAGGTCCCTCACCAGGGACGCGCAAGCCTCGCGGCCGTAGGCCGACGCCCGGCGCGTGCCCACCACGGAGACGCCGCACGTGTCCTCGGGAGTGAAGCCGCCCTTGAAGTAGAGCACGGGGGGCGGATCGTAGATCTCCTTGAGCGCGGCGGGGTAATCGGCATCATGCCAGTTGACGGCACGGACGCCCGCCTGATTGAGCTGCTCCATCCCGCGGTCCGGGTCGATGGCGGAGCGTCGCGAAGTCACTTGCTGCAGCACGCTTGCGGTGAGCCCGGCGGCCTTGAGCGTCGAGGCCGGCGCCTCCCATGCCTCTCGCATGGTCGGGAAAGCGGCCTCCAGCAACCGCATCCGCACGGTGCCGATTGAGGGGATGCGGGAGAAGGCCACCCAGTATTTGATGTCATCCATGAAGTCCACTATACAACGGAGAGAAGGATTGGTGCAGACGCGATTTGATCTCAAAGCTGTGAAATACGGGCAGCAACTTGAGCCCCGGTGTATAGGGCCGGCGTCTACTTATCCCGGGTGGTCGTCCTGGTGCGCCTCTGCCCCCTTCTCGGAGGCGGTTGCTCTGATGGAGCAGCAGAGGCCCGCGTGGGGCGATAAGTCGGCGACGACTCAGCCACACGCTGAGCGGCGCCCGTCGGCCCCCTTAATCCCTGGAGGACCTGAATTGGCGTCGGGATGAGCCACTCATGCCCCGCTTTGGAGGCCCCCAGCACCCGGCCTTGCTTGGCGAGCTCTCGTATCCGGCGGTCTGAGACACCAAGCTCCGCTGCGGCCCATTTCACCGTGACTGCGGACGGAACAGCGGCCTCCGGTTCCCCTTCCAGCCTGAACTCAAAGGGGTCGCTCTGGGCCATTGTGCTGAACTCGTGGACCAGAAAGCCGACCACATCGCCATTGTCATCCAGGCGCTTGAGAATGCGGTCGTCCTCCGTTGGCACGAAGATCCCCTCGCGGAAGCCCCAAAGGACCTCAAGCATGTCCCCATCGCGGTCAAACCACACCGAGACCGTTTGGCTCTGCATCTCTATCCTCCCGGGACACGGCTGATCAAATAGCCCGTTACTATGAATCCCGACTCCGGCTCATGTTTTACCACTAGACAGAGGTAGAGCATCCTTCCCCACCTATCAGATACGAGACGGTAGTAGAGCACAACGGTGGGGTCAGATCTAGAGGGTCTTTTGGCCGCTGGTTGGGCAAGGGTTTCCTCGAACCGCCCCAGGCAGTAGGCCACTTCAGGGTGTCTTTCGAGGATGTGCCGCAGCCGTTCGTCAGTAAGCCTGACGACGTTGCCCTGATCATCGACAAAGCTCCTCAGGGATGACTCCACGTATTGCAACTCTACCGATAACTATGCCATGTTCGGAATACTTTGTCAAGAGGGCGATTTACTTGTGGCGGAGAGGGCGGGATTCGAACCCGCGAGGACCTTGTGAGCCCTACGCGCTTTCCAGGCGCGCCTGTTCGTCCACTCCAGCACCTCTCCGAGCGGGACGGGCGTTCCACGACGGCGCAAAGCCGAATTGGAACATTTCCAGTATGGACACCGCGCTGTTGGCGTGTCAACGACGGCGCGCCACCGCGTCCTACAGATCGCGGACGGCTTGCTCTATGGCGTTTGTGGCCTCCTGGTACGGCGTGACGGGGGAGAACGTCAACGGCTCGCCGAAGCGGACCTCCACGGAACCGCGCTTGAGGGCCGGGAACCGGACCGGCGCGCCCAGCCGGTGGATGTGAAGCTTGAGCGGCACGACGGGCAGCCTGCCTTCCACGGCGACCATGCCGGTGCCGTTCATGAAGGGCTTGATGGGGCCGCCGACGGTGAGCTTGCCTTCAGGGTAGATGAGCACCGACCACCCGTTGTCCAGGATCTTCCCCATGTTCTCAAGGCTTGGCCGGACCGGCCCTTCCTGCGCGATGGGAAACCCGTTGCCCAGGAGCGGATTTATGACCCAGAACACTGGGTTCTTCCAGAGGGAGGCCGCGCCGGCAATCGCCAACCGCCGGCGCCATGCGTGTGGGACTGCCTTGATGATGAGCGGGTTGTCCAGGCCCAGATGGTGGTTGGACGCGAAGAGTACGGGGCCGTCGATGCCCTGCAAGTGCTCCCGTCCCGTGACTTTCAGGCCATAGGGGAGCTTGAGCAACGGAAACACAAGCAATCGCTGGAGCGCGCCCCTGGCCATGCGGCACCACCAGTGCATGCCCCAGCCCGGGAACCGGGTGAGGGGCGGGTTGTTCGCGCCCTCCTCCAGCACATTCTCCAACTGCCGGACGGTGGTCCTGGGGCCTACCTGGTTCTCATCAAGGTACGCGCCGAGGTCCGCCTCGATTGCCGAGAGCAGCTCGACCCTGCCGAGGGAATCGAGGTTGAGGTCGTCGCCCAACGTCATGTTCGGCCCGACGGCCGAGGCATCGATCCTTGCAACCTCGGCGATGATGTCGACGAGACTCCGCCCTCCCTCTCTGCCCCCGGATGCCGCCGTGGGCGCCGTTGCCGCCTGCGGCGGAGCGGCGTTGCCCTGGAGCCTGTCGATCAGCAGCGGCTTTCGCACCTTCAGCGTGTGGGTGCGCGGAAAGTCCTCGTCCGGCCAGACCGTGACGCCCCTGACGCGCTGGTGCTCTCCGAGCTGTTCGTTGGCCCAGGAGACGATGGTCTCCGGGTCGGCGTTGTCATTGAGAATCAGGGCGGCATGGACTTCCACCGAGCTTCCCCGCGGCAAGCCCACCACCGCCGAATCCGTCACATTGGGATGCCGGTTGAGCACCGCCTGAATGTCGTCGGGGTAGACGTTCTGCCCGCTGGACAGGACGATCATGTCCTTGACGCGGCCCCGGATGTGCAGGTAGCCCTCGTTGTCGAAGTCCCCCACGTCGCCGGTGCAGTACCAGCCGTTCTTGAATGCCGAGGCCGTCTGCTCCGGCGCGTTCCAGTAGCCGGGTGAAATGTTGTCGCCGCGAGCAAGGATCTCGCCGTCGTCGCTGATGCGCACCTCGACGTTCGGTAGTGGACGCCCCACCGAGTCCGGCCTGCGCTCGCGAAGGGTGTGGTTGCTGATGACGGGCGAGGCCTCCGTCGCGCCGTAGCCCTGCACGATCTTGACGCCGAGCAGCTCCCACTTCCTGCCCAGCTCCGGGTCCAGGGCCGCTCCGCCGGACACGATGAAGTCGAGCTTTCCGCCGAACTGCCTGTGCACGCGCCCAAAGAGGCGCCGCCTCAGCGGGAAGGGCGTCTTCTCCGCCACCTTCAGCAGCTTTGACCAGAGGGCTTCCTTGCCTTGGCGTCTGACCTCCCGCTCGATGCCGTTCATCAGGAGCTCCAGCGCCTGCGGGACAAGGAGCATGGTCGTCACCCGGCGCTCGCGCATCGTGCGGGCGAGCACCGTCGGCTGCCTGCTGGTGGGATAGGTGACGCTGGCCCCGAAATGCAGTGCCGTAAGCAGGCCGCCCATCTGCTCGTACATATGGCTCAACGGCAGGATGGAGAGGAGCTTGCTGGTCGGTGCGCAGGTTATGTACTGCGAGATGCCCTCGATGTTGGCGGCGAGGTTCCGGTGCGTCAGCATGACGCCCTTCGGGTCGCCGGTGGTGCCGGAGGTGAACATGATCTCCACGAGGTCGTCGGGCCCTACCTCCACCGGGTCGGGGTCCGGGAGCCCCTCGATGGCGTCCTCCAGCTCCTCGAACGTGATTTCGGGAGCGCCGAGCTCTGCGTCGCCCCTGGGAGTGTAGCGTGACGTGAAGGCAAGCTTTGGCGACACCCTGGAGATCACACGCTCGACGTAGTCCGGCGCGCTGCGAAGGTCCAACGGGACCACCACGACGCCTGCCCGCAGGCACCCGAAGAAGATGAGCACCCAATGCGGCGAGTTCGGGCCCCACAGGATTGCCTGATCGCCCTTGCCCAGGCCCCGGCTTTGGAGCAGCGAGGCCACCTGCCCCGACTCCTTCCAGAGCCGGGCGTAGGACCAGCGCTGGTACCGGAAGCCCGGCTTGAAGAGCAGCGCGTCACGGTTGCCGTGGGCGTCTACGCAACGCCTGAGAAACTCGACAATAGTGCCGCCAACCGAGGCCCTGGCGTGGTCTGCCCGCTGCATGTGCATCTCCTGTCAGTAATGGCGCTTGCGCAAACCGTCAGGCCGCGCGTTGGCGCAGCATGGCGGTGAGGGCTGCGTGGCCCCCGCTGCGCATTGGGGGGAAGTGGCTGAAGCAGATGGCGTCGAAGTCCAGGCGCAGGAGTCCTTGCAACGACTCCATCGCCTGCTTGGGGTCTTCCGTGACATCGACTGCGGGAGGGCTGAGCTTCCAGGCGAGCTTGTACTGGAGCGCGTCGCCTATGATGACAACCCTCTGCTCCGGCAGGTGGAGCGCGATGCTGCCCCTGGTGTGCCCCGGAAGGTGCACCACTCGCACGGGAAAGGCGAACGGAATGACGTCGCCATCCTCCAGCGCAACGTCGACCTGGGTGGGGCTGGCGTTCAGTTTGTCGATGACCGGGCGGGCGACCCGCGCCATCAGCTTGTTCTGGAACGGGCTGGGGTGGTCCTCCCAGCCGGAGAGGACGCCGGCCTCCAGGGGATGGGCCATCACGGCGATCTCCCGCCCGGCGATGAGCTCGGCTGCCCCGGCGGCGTGGTCGGGGTGGCGGTGGGTGATGACGATGGTCTTGACGTCGTCAATGGTCAGGTCCATTGCTTGCAGGCCGCCCAGAATCAGCGGGGAGCTGCCCCTCATGCCGGCGTCCACGAGTATCGCCCCACCGCCGGCGGTGAGCACCGTGACCCTGGCGCCTATGGCCCGGAGCTGAAACACGCCATCGGCGATGCGGATTGGGTTGCCCAGCTTCAAATGGCCGCCTCCCTGCCGTGGTCAATTAGGCTTTGGCTACAGGCGTCTCCTGCCTTCACCGGCCGTTGCCGCCTTCGATGCCCGCCCCTGTGCGGAGCGCCTCGCACAATCTAGCTGCACCATAGCATAACAGGTGCGAGGGCGACTTCGTGCCGGATACGGCATGTGGGCGCCTTTGCATTGCCGTGACTCCGCAGGCCGACGAGCCGCTTCCACCACGCGAGCGCCGATGCTTGCATCTCTACAGCGCGCTCAGCCAGCCAAGCATCGTCCGGAACAGATCCGCCTCGCGGCCCATGTAGCCGTGGGCGGCCCCGTCAATCACGCGGACTTCAACGTGCGGGTAGGCGGCCGCCTCCAGGCCGCGCCGGGCTGCGCCGCACACCGGGAGCTCCTGCGGCCCGCCGACGGCGCACTCCTCCGAGCCGAATATGAAGAGTGTTGGGCAGTCCGTGTTCGCCGCGTGCCTGGTCACGCTGTAGCGGTTGTCCTGATTGAAGCAGTCGACGAAGGCTCGTGCGCTCCACGTAGACCCCCACGGCACCCCCGGACGGACCAACACGTCGGGACGGCCCTCGGCGACGTTGCGCTCCGACTCCCGGAACGGCCCTGCGAAATCCTCGCCGTGCAGCGCGATGACGCCCTCATGGTTGTACTCGCCGGGCGACACCGGTATGACCGCCACGACGCCCTCGAACCGCTCGGCTGCCTGCGCGTAGGCGGCGCGGACGGCCCCGCCGCTGTGCCCGCCGATGGCGATGCGGCGGTGTCCACGCTCGCGCAGCAACCCCAGCCACGCCGCGAAATCGGCGCGCGAGTCGTCGACGGACTCGAAGGCGTAGCCGGCGAGGGGGCCGCCCCGGACGCCGTTGGCGACGTGGTCGTGGCCGCGGCGGTTGGCTGGGAGAAAGGCAATGCCCTGCTCCGCCATCCGCTGCCCCAGATCGAGGTACAAGCTACCGTAGAAGTGGCCGGTATCGCCGTGAAAGAACAGCACCGCATCCACCGGAAGCGCTGAATCCACCGGAAGCGGCCGGCCCGTGTCGGCGGGCGCGAAGTATGCGCCGGTCAGCGTAATGCCGTCAGACGTTGTGACGGCAATCAGGTCTGCAAGCATGGCGGCCTCCTTTTCAAAGACAGGGTAAAGGTTGAGCGAGGCAGCGCCCGGAGTCAATGACTGGCCCCAAAGCCCCTGTCTGCCGGAAGACCGCGCCGGTACGTACAGGTGCATCTCCCCAACCTTGAACGGCGGAAGGCGTTTGGCGCTGCCTCAGCCAAGGTTGCATTTGACAAAGGGCGACTGTAGCTGTGTACTATTGAGAATTATATATTTATATGTACAAGTATATGTTTCCCTACTATTGTCGTGGCTGTGCATTGCCTGGAGCGCCCCGCGTGGAAGGAGGTTGGTATGAAGGCGTCATCTGGGGCCGTCTTCCAAGACAACCCTAGCGTAATCCTTCCCACGCTTGTAAAGTCCCAGTATTGCAGCAAACTGGTTGCGCGCAAATTCATCCATGTCCGGGAGGTTCTTCCTTGACCGAATTCCTCGCCCGCATCAGTTCACGCCGGCCGTGGGTAACGGTCGGGGTGTGGGGTGTGCTGGTAGCGCTCGCGATTGGGCTCACCGGGGCTCTCCTGGGAAGCGCGACCACCACCGACTTCCGGCTGGCCGGCAGATACGAGTCCGAACGCGCGGCCACCTTGCTCGAAGACAGGTTGCGAGGGCCCAAGCCGCTGGCCGAACTGGTCATCGTTCAGTCGCCGTCTCTGACGGTGGACGACGACGCCTTCCGCGCCAAGGTAGACGATGTCCACGCGGCTATCGTGGAGATTGGGCCGGAAACGATTGCCGGAGGCATCGGCGGGCAACCGATATACCACTACTACCAGGCCCTCCCGCTCCAGGCCGCCATTCCCGCCGAGCAGCGGGAGCAGTTGTTCTCCCTGTTGGTTTCGCCCGACAAGCGGACTGTTCTGATGCACTACACCCTGGCCGGCGACTCGCAGCAGGCTACGGAGAACATTGAGGAGGTCATTCACGTCGTCCGGGGATTCGACGGCACGGACGATTTCCGAGTGCTCATCGGCGGAGACGCCAGCGTAGCGTTCGAGAACAATGAGCTGAGCACGGAAGACCTGGAGAAGGGGGAGCGCTTCGGCATCCCCATCGCGCTGATCATTCTGCTCGTGCTCTTTGGCGCCGTTGCGGCCACCCTGTTGCCGCTGGGCATGGCGATTATCGCCATAGTCCTGGCGCTTGCCGCCGTGAGCGTTATCGGCCAGTATTTCGAGTTGCTCTTCTTCGTGCAGATGATGGTCACCATGATCGGCCTTGCGGTGGGCATCGACTACTCGCTCTTGATCGTGTCCCGCTACCGGGAGGAGATGGGCCGCGGTCTGGACAGGCGCGAGGCGGTTGTGAAGGCGGGCGCGACGGCGGGCCGGACGGTGCTGTTCAGCGGCTCGACAGTGGTGGTTGCCCTCCTTGGAATGCTCATCGTGCCCGTGTCGTTCTTCCAATCGCTGGGGCTGGGGGCCATCCTGGTGGTGCTTGCCGCCCTGGCCGCCACCCTCACGCTCTTGCCCGCCCTGCTGGCGCTCCTTGGCCGCAGGGTGGACTTCCTCTCGATTCCTTTCCTCTCAAAGTACTCGCTGCGGTCTTCAGAGGCTGAGGCGCATGGGTTCTGGGTGACCGTCACCCACACCGTCACGCGTTTCCCCGTCATCAGCATCCTCATCATCGCCGTTCCCATGGTTGTGCTGTCGTTCTTCTACTTCGGCATCAAGACCGGCCTCAACGACGTCAACACCTTCCCGGACAAGTCCGAGACCAAGGCGGCGTTCATCGTCTTTGAAGAGGAATTCTCCATGGGAGCGGTCAGTCCCGCCGGGATACTGAGCCCCGCGGAGATTGTCGTGGACGGCGATGTCTCCAACCCGCAGGTGCAGGAAGGGATAGCGCGCCTGGTGCAGTCGCTTCTGGACGATCCCACCTTCCCAGTCGCGCCCCAGGTTGAGGCCAACGACGCCGGCGACCTGACGCTGCTGACGCTTCCGTTCCCCGGCAAGCCCAACAGCCGCGCGGCCACCGACACGCTGACCACACTGCGCGAGGTGCACGTCGCCGCGGCGTTCAAAGGCGTGCCCGCGGAGGTCTATGTGGGGGGCGTGACGGCAGAGGCCACCGACTTCTTCGGCATTGTTGACGTGTACACGCCAATCGTCTTTGCGTTTGTGCTCGGCACCAGCTTCATCATCCTGATGCTCGTCTTCCGGTCCATCGTGATTCCTATCAAGGCCATCATCATGAACCTGCTGTCCGTGGGCGCAACCTACGGGCTGCTGGTGCTGGTGTTCCAGAAGGGGGTGGGCACGGACCTGCTGGGGTTCCAGCACGCCGAGGTCATCGACGCGTGGATCCCGCTGTTCCTGTTCTCCATTCTCTTTGGGCTGTCCATGGACTACCATGTTTTCCTCCTCAGCCGAATCCGGGAACGCTACGACGAGACCGGGGACAACACCAAGGCGGTAGCCTATGGGCTGCAGTCCACCGGGGGGATGATCACCGGCGCTGCGCTCATCATGGTCGCAGTGTTCGGCGCATTCGCGGCGGGGGAGACCATCGTCAACCAGCAGGTCGGGTTCGGGCTTGCCATAGCGGTGTTCCTGGATGCAGCGTTGGTACGGTCGATACTGGTGCCGGCCAGCATGGAGGTGCTGGGCAAAGGGAACTGGTACCTGCCGCCCTGGCTGCATTGGCTTCCCAATCTGCGGGTAGAGTCTGAGGAAGCCTGAACTGGGGGAGTTTCGACATATGGACGGGAATCGAAGGGAGCGCTGGTCGGAATGACGGTCCCTGGCGACTACCTCAAAGGGTATGAGGAAGCCCGCAAGATGGACCCGGGTCTCGCGGACACGTACGTCGCGCACACCCGAGTAGGCGACGAGGTGATGGACGCGGTGGTGCAAGAACTGGCGCCGCTGCCTCAGGCCCAGGTCCATCAGTTCATTAACGCCGGTATGCAGGAGGACTGGAAAGGCCTGCGGAACGCGCCGCAACTGCTGCGGGACTTTTTCATGGACGCTCGACAGCCTGATCCGGACTGGCTCGATCACGATGCCTTCCGCCCGGGCTACCGTGCCTTTCAGAGAAATTCGGTCTTGGTCCTTTCGGCTTTCGTCACCGGCACCCTGCTGGACGGCTTTTCGACATTGATAAGCAAATCGTTCGTGCAAACCGGGCGCATATTTGACAATGGGGTCTGGCGGCTCCGGCAGAACAACCGGCATCAGGTTGAGATATTCTGGCCCGGCGGTCTGGAAAGGCAGGGCGACGGGTGGAAACTGTCGGTCCGCATTCGGTTGGTGCATGCGCAGGTCCGGCGGCTGCGGGCGCAGACTGAAGAATGGGACCACGACGCCTGGGGCGTGCCGCTCAGCTCCGCGCACATGGGCTATGCCGTCGCCTGTTTTGCTACCCGCAGCGTCATACACTCGGAGTCATTGGGAGCTCGCTACAACGAAGAGGAGCGGGCCGGTTTTCACGACGAATGGCGCTACGCCGGTTATCTCATGGGCGTTCCTGAAACAATCCTCTTCACTGACGAGAACCACGCCCGGAACATTTTTCGTATCGGCTCAATCTGCGAGCCCCCTCCTACTCCTGAAGCGATCATCATGACCAATGCGCTGGTCAACTCCGCCCCATTGGTTGCGGGCATTGACGACAGGGAGAGCCGGCAGAAACTGGTAAACAACGTCATCTATCCTGTTGCCCGCGGACTGGTGGGCAAAAAGCTCTCCGACCAACTGAAGTTTCCGCCGACCAGGTTGCCCTTCCCTCTGTTCTGGTTCCGGTTGGACCAGCGGATTCAATCAATAAGAGCGCGGTTGAGCAAGAAAGCCTCCCAGAATTTTTCAACGCTGCTCATGGCGTCGGCGTACTCCGACGCCGGGTTGTCGTACCGGCTGCCTGACCACGCGCACGCGGAAAAGTCCAGCCAATGGTAGGACAGCTTGCCCAGGCGCTGTAGCGCGGCCGGCCTGTTTGTCCCCATAGGCGCCGGGCCGCAACCCGGGCCCGCGTCAGTTGCGTTTGGGTCGCCGCGCGGGCGCATGCCCCTGGCTCGCCTCCCTTCCTGAAACGGTCGGCATGGAGAACCAGCTTGTGCCATGACAAATTTCACGGCGGCGTTGTGGCCGCAAAGGACGGGGAGGCCCAAAAGCGGTGTAAGGTCCCGCGTGGTGAATAGCTGCCGCGCAAACAGTATGCCGCACATGGAGAAGCGGCTGTGGCGGAGACCGGCCTCGCTTTTCGGCCGTGAGTTGAGGGGGTGGCGGTTGCTTCGGCGCTGCCGCCCCTTCTTGATGCTGAGGAGGGTGGCGATGGGTTGGTTCAGGGAGAGCGGACTGATTGCGGCGGGCCTGGTGTCGGCGTTCTGGTTCGCGGTGGCCGGTGTCAACTACTCTGGCGGGAGGCTACCCGATGCGGTGCATCTTGCTATAGTTGGCATCATGTACCTGCTGCTCCTTTGGGTTGGTATAGTCTGCGCCGTGCGGCTGTGGGCGTTTTTCTGGCGTTGGAAGGAGAGACGGCAATGAGTTGGTTTCAGAAGAGCGGATGGGTCGCGGCCGGGTTGATAGTGGCGTTCTGGTTTGGCGTGGTGGTCGTCCAGGGTGCCGGTTGGGAGTTGCCCGCCGTCGTCGCCGCCGGGGAAGGAGAAGAACCTATGCCCCGACGGCTCGCCTAGGCGTGCCGATGGGAGTTGCCCTCCCCCTGTTCGCCGGCCGCCGCCGCCTCGGCCGCCTGGTGGGCGGGTGCGTCATCGAAGGCGGCCGAGTGAAGCGCCGTCTGCGGATGCTGAGGAGCTTGCTCTCGGCCAGCGCCGTTATCCGCGGATTGTGGCTTACTGCCACCGCGGCTATGAGCACGTCGTTGACCTTCTCGACCGCCGTGTGGTCAGTTCGTCGAAGGTGCCGTCGGATGGCCTGCGTCGCGGGGCGCACTCTCACCGGGTTGTGAGCTACGGACTGGAGCCGGTCGAGCCGTTTGTTCATGGTGAGGTCACTGTGGGGCCGCATGGCGTTGCGTTGGACCGACGTGGAGCTTGGGCCAGTGGCGTTAGTGGGCCAGACGCCGCGTGGTGTGGTCCGGCGTGCTCCGCAGGCTCCTCGAGCTCCGCAAGCTCCGGTGATCCCGGCGCCGCGAGCGCCGAGGTATCGGATTTGATGGTTGGTCTACCCACCGCTACCCACCAAGAAACCCACCGAGGGCGGTGGGTAGACCTAATGTTTGTAGTTAAGTGTGGCGGGCTGGACTGGACGAAATCAAGAACCGACGCCTTTTCTCGCCTCACGCCGTCGCTGGGCATGGGCACGGTGTACGTCAGTACGGCCTCGTCTCCATTGACCTCGATACCCTCCACGAAGTTGCGGATGAGGGCCTTCCGCTCGGGGATC
>JAPONS010000050.1 GCA_026713825.1 Chloroflexota bacterium
CATCACCTGACGCGCGGACGTCCCATACTCCACTACGCTCGCCGCCGCGAGCGCCCCCCAATGCGCCCGAACACCGCGCCGGCCATCATCCCGCCGCCCTCTCTCTCGTCATACCGGCGAATGCCGGTATCCAGAGGGGCCGGGGCCGCCTACCCCACCACGCTCGCCGCCGCGTGCGTCCCGGCAATGCGCCCGAACACCGCCCCGGCCATCATGCCGCCGCCCTCTCTCTCTCCATCCCGGCGGAAGCCGGGATCCAGGGGCAGGGAGGCCTACCCCACCACGCTCGCCGCCGCGTGCGTCCCGGCTATCCGCCCGAACACCGCGCCGGCCATCATCCCGCCGCCCGAGGGGTAATTCCAGTGCCACAGCCCGCCCAGCATCTCGCCGACGGCGTACAGCCCGGGGATGGGCCGGTCCATCGTGTGAGTTACCTCGCAGTTGGTCGACGTCTTCAGCCCGCCGAAGCAGAACGTCATGCCGCACACCACCGGGAAGCCCTCGTACGGCGGCGTGTCCAGCGGCAGCGCCCAGTTGCTCCGAGGCGGCTCCAGCCCCGGCGCGCCCAGCCCGTCGAGCCGGAACGCCCCGAACTCGCCCGGCTGCGTGGCGTCGTTGTAGTCGCGCACCGTCTGCATGAACGTCGGGATGTCCAGGATGCCAAGCAGCTCGGCCAGCTCCTCCAGCGTGTTCGCCGAGAAGCCCGTCGCCTTCTCGTACCCGCGGATCACGTCGAGCTGCCGGTGCTTCGCGTCGAAGAGCTGGAACGCCGCTCCGCGAGGCTGCGCCAGGATGGCCCGCCCCATCTTCGCGTACGTCAGCCCGCGCCACGTCTCGCCCTCGTCGACAAACCGCTTGCCGTACACGTTCACCATGACCGAGAACGGGTACGAGTACCGGCTCCAGAAGTCGCCCGTCTTGTTGTAGCCCGGGTAGTCGAAGGCCGGCCGCTCGGCGTCCTGCGGCGACGCGTGGCAGCTCGACCAGCTCCCGTTCGGCAGCGCGCCGATGTTCATCGCCATCTGCAGCCCCTCACCCGTGTTGAAGGGCGTGCCGCGCAGCTTGACCGTGTCCCACAGCGGCCCCAGGTACCGCGCCCGCATCTCGGCGTTGGACTCGAAGCTCCCCGCCGCCATGATGACCGCGCCCGCGTAGATGTTCATGAACCCGTTGAGCCCCAGCGCACGCACGCCGATGACCCGCCCCTGGTCGTCCTGCAGCAGGTCGACGGCCTGCGTGTCGTACAGCACCGTGCCGCCCGCCCGGTCGAAGGCGTCGAACCACCGCGTCGACATCCCGTGCCCGCCGCCCTCCCACGACACGACGTTCGCCGACACCGGGTTCTCGAAGGTCGGCTCCCAGAGGTGGCCGAGCCCCCGCATCCACTGCACCGTGTCGGTGGAGCGCTCCACCAGGATCGTCGCCAGCTCGGCGTCGCTCTTGCCCTCCGTCACCCGCATGATGTTGTCGTAGTACTGGGCCTTGGTGTAGCGCGTGACCCGCTCCTCCATGCGGCGCATGACGTCCGGCGGCAGGTCGCCCACCAGCGGCTTCACGTCCTCGACGCCCTCGTAGGCGAAGAGCATGTGCACCGTCAGCGCGCTGTTGCCGCCACGGTGCTCCTTCGGCGCCTTCTCCAGCACGACGACCTCAGCCCCGCGCTGCCGGGCCGCCACCGCCGCCGAGAGCCCCGCGTTGCCCGCGCCCACGACCAGCACCTGAGTACGCAGTTCAGCATCCATGTGAGTGTTCCTTCAAGGTGGGTTTGCGCGCCACAATGGGGGTGCCGCGGCGCCCCGCCGAGTATATGGTCGCCGCTTGGCATGGTCAACGCGAACACCCGCACCCCGGACCCCATACCGGCGAAAGCCGGTATCCAGAAACCCCACCCCCAACCGCCTTCGCCAGCCCACAACCACGCCGTTCGCCCTGAGCTTCTCGAAAGGCCTCCCGCCCGTGCGGTATACTGCACAGCACGGCACACCCATAGGTGCAACCTGAGAGGATCGAGGCAACCATGGCGTCCGAACCGGGGCCGGACCTGGTCTTTGAGGTCAGCGTCGACCCGCGCAACGGCAGCTACGTCGCCAACGCGCGCGCCTACGGCATAATCGCGAAGGGCGGCACCATGAAGGAGCTCCGCATCAACGCACTCGACGCCGTCGACGACTACTTCGACGACACCATGCCCCAGCCCGAGCGCGTCCGCTTCCTCTACCCCGCCGGCGACATGCTGGTGGAGTAAGGTGGGCGACAACGAGGGCGACGCCCGTTGCTCACGTGCAGGTGTATACTCAGCACAGAGATTCTGATTGGAGATGGCAATGGCGCATCGCTTCACTGAGATCATCTTCGAGGTCACAGAAGACGAAGGCTGTTACGTTGCCTGCGCGATGGGCTACGGTATCGCCGCTCGTAGCGAGAACGTGAAAGACCTCAAGGAAAAGGTGCGCGAGGCCATACTTGCTCATTTCGATTCTGCCGATGATCGGCCACGCATCGTGCGGCTGCACTTTGTACGCGAGGAACTGCTTCCCCTGTAGCCCTGCCCCAAGTCCAGATGACCCCTGGTCAGCCTTACTTCTGTGCAAAGAGTTACGAGTAGGAGACGATAGACGCTTCCATCCAGAGCATACCCAAAAAGGAGGCGGCGATGAGCGGCGCCGGCAAGCCCGGAGGAGAGATAACGTTCGAGGTCATGGAAGACATCGTCGATGGCGGATATTACGCCAGCGCTTTGGAGCATAGCATTCACACCCAGGGAAGCTCTCTGGAAGAACTGCGCTGGATGGTTCGTGATGCCATTGAATGCCACTTCGATACGGAAGAGGAACGCCCATCTGTGGCCCGCCTTCACTTCACATGGGACGAAGTGCTAGCAGTATGAGATTGCCCAGAGATGTCAGTGGCGATGATCTCGTTCGACGGCTGCGGCGGCTGGGCTATGAACAGATAAGGCAACGCGGATCTCATATGCGCATTACAACTCAGGTGAATGGACGCCATTCCGATACTGTTCCCGGCCAACGCAACATTCGGCCTGGACTGTTGAATAGCATCCTCAAGAGAGTCGCAGACCACCACAGCATGACCGTAGAAGAACTATTGGATCTCCTTGACCTCTAGCCTTACAACTTCCGGCCAGCGCCGGCAAACGGGGGAACATGGCCCACCAGCCAGGGGCTGACCAGGCCCCACCACGCCTCAGCGCGAGGGTCCATCCCTTGGCCTCGCTGGCTTACCGAGACTACCGCCTGCTCTTCCTCGGCGGCTTCTTCTCGGGCTCCGCCAATCAGATGCGGCAGGCCTTCAACCTCTGGCTGGTCTACGACATCTCCGAGTCGGCGTTGCTCGTCGGCTTCACCGGCATCTTCATGGTCATCCCCGCCCTCACCCTCGGCCTCTTCGCCGGCGCCCTCGCAGACGTCTTCGACCGCCGCAAGCTGCTGATGCTGGTCAACGGCTTCAGCATGATCCCACCCCTGGCCATCGGCGCGCTGCTGCTGACCAGCAGCCTGGAGGTCTGGCACGTCTACGGCTTCACCAGCCTGACCGCCCTCATCAACGTCGCGCAGGGCCCGGCCCGCAACTCGCTGGTGCCCAAGCTCGTGCCGAGCACCCACCTCATGAACGCCGTCACGCTCAACGGCAGCCTGCAGCAGGTCACCTTCTTCTTCGGTCCACTCCTCGGCGGCCTCATGGTGGAGACGCTGGGCGCCGGGACCACCTACATCATCAACGCCTTCATCCTGCTGCCGGCGGCGATCATCCCGGCCCTCATCCGCACCTCCGGCAAGCCCGAGGGCGGAAGGGGCCGAGTCTCCATCGGCATGGTCTTCGACGGTATGCGGTTCGTCTGGTCGAGGCGCATCCTCTTCGGCCTCTACGTCACCGACTTCGGCCTCTCCTCCGTGGGCTACTTCCGCCCGATGCTCACCATCCTCGCCAGCGACGTCTTTCACGTCGGGCCCGCGGGGTTGGGACTTCTGTTCTCCGCGCCTGCCATAGGCGCAGTCGTGGGGTTCATCACCATGCTGTTCGTAGGCGAAGTGCGGCGGAAGGGCGCCCTCTTCCTCATCGCCGTGATGGGCTATGCCCTTGGGCTGGTTTTTCTGGGGCTGTCGCAGTGGTTCTGGATGGGGATGGCCGCGGGACTCATACTCGGCTACACGGACTCGATCAGCCTCGTGCTGCGCCAGACGCTGACCCAGCTTCTCTCGCCCGACAACTACCGGGGCCGCGCGACGGCCTTCACGCGCCTCTTCGCGCAGAGCGGCAACGCCATAGGCGCAACGGAAGCAGGCTTCGTGGCGCAGGCAATTGGCCCCGGAGGCGCGCTTGTCGTGGGAGGCGCGGTCGGAGCGGGCCTCATCCTGACTGTGGGGCTGGCGTGGCGCGGCATGTGGCGCTACCGGTCGGACGTGCCGCAGTCCTGAGCTACGGCGTGCCGGGCGGCCTGATGCCGGGCGTGGTCACCCGCACCGAGTACACCGACGTCCGCGCCGTGAAGAAGAGCGTGCGATAGTCGTCGCCCCCGAAGCCGCAGTTGGCCGGGACCTCCGGCAGCACGATGGTGCCGAGGTGCTCGCCGTCGGGGCTGTAGACCCAGCACCCGCCGGGACCTGTGCAGAAGACGCGGCCCTCCGTGTCGACCTTCATGCCGTCCGGGGCGCCCTCCGGCGCGTCCGACACCAGTTCGGCAAAGACCCTGCCGTTGGCGACCGTGCCGTCGGGCTGCACGTCGAAGGCGCGAATGTGCATGTCGGGCCGGGTGTTGGCCACGTAAAGCGTCTTCTCGTCCGGCGACAGCGCCAGACCGTTCGGAAACTCGAAGTCCCGGATGATGGGCTGCAGGTCGCCGTCGGGGCTCAGGCGGTACACGCCGAAGAAGTCCAGCTCCTTCTCGTGCTCCTCCATGCGGATGCCGGGGTCCGTGAAATAGACGCTGCCGTCGGACGCGCAGATGACGTCGTTGGGCCGGTTCAGGCGCTTGCCGTCCCAGTGCGTGGCGATCGGCGTCAGCGAGCCGTCGGCCTCCCAGCGCTGCACCTGCCGGCTCTCCATCTCGCAGACCATGATGCGCCCGTGCAGGTCGTACGCCATGCCGTTCGACTGGTCGCTGTTCTCGCGCACCACCTCCGCCTCACCGCCGGGCACGACCTTGTAGACATGGCTCGTGCGGACGTCATCGAAGAGCCAGTAGCCCTCGGGCACCCACAGCGGCCCCTCCGTGAACACGAACCCCGTGGCCAGGCGCTGAGCCTCACCAGCCTCAACAATCCCAACGAGTCCCTCATCCATGGTCATGCTCCTCTCACGCGGGCGTCACGCCCATCGTCTCAGCCAGGAGGTGTAGCTGGCCCAAGTCCAGGTTGGAGATCTCAATGGCAAGTGTCACCTCGGAAGCCTCCGCCTCGCCGAACTCTCGGAGGGCCACGTCCACCTCTTCCGGCTCGCCGCAGATGGCCGACCGCTCCACGCTGAAGTTGGGGCCGTAGTAGGTGTTCCAGTGCGCCCGCGCCAACTCGAGGGCCCTCTCCCGGCTCGGGTCGATGCTGACGTTGATGAGCTTGCCGAACCCCAGCGTATCCGGGTCCCGGCCCTGCTCCGCAGCGAAGTCACGCACGCGCTTGACCCCGTCGACGAAGGTGTCCGCCGGCATACCCCCCGGCCCGACCCAGCCGTCGGCGATGCCCGCAAGCCGGCGGTGCATCGCCTCGCTGGCGCCGCCGAACCAAATGGGTACGCCGGGCTTCTGAGCGGGCCGCGGCGTCATCGTCCCGCCCTCGATGCGGTGGAAGTTGCCCTCGTACTCAACGTCCTCCTCGGCCCACAGCCTGCGCATGATCGCGACGTTCTCGCGAAGGTGCGTCACACGCTTGTTCATCGGCACGCCGAGGCTGTTGAACTCGGCCTCCGAGCCGCCGATGGAGACGCCGAGCGTCAGCCGCCCGCCGGAGAGGTGGTCGAGAGATGAGGCCGCCTTCGCCAGCAGCACCGGGTTGCGGTATGCGGTCAGCATGACCGCCGTGCCCAAACGGACACGCGTCGTCTGCGCGGCCACCCACGTCAGCATGGTCAGCGGGTCCAGGATGTCGACGCGGTAGAAGACGTGGTCGCCCACCCAGATTGAGTGGAAGCCGAGCGCCTCCGCCTCAAGCACATAGCTGCGCAGGGCGTCGGTGTCGCAGGGGTGAATGGACGGGATGCGTAGCCCGATGTTGACGGTGTCTGCCACAGGATCCTCCCTCTTCGCCGGCCGAGGCCCTCGGCGTCAGCGGCCAGAAGGAGGGCCGTCCGCCTCGGGGTTGTCGTTTGCGCGAATGTCGTCGTCGGGAGGCAGGGCGCCTTCCGGCGACGGTTGGTCTTCGGAGTCGGTGTCGGGCCCGTCTTCAGAGAAGGTCGGCTGCGCCATCATGTTCTCGATCGCGGGCGCGCCGGCGACGCTCAGCGCCGTCCAAAGCTGCCCGACGAACCCCTCCATGTCTTTCGGCCTGATGATGACGCCAGCCTTGTTGACCCGCCGGATGAAGATGCCGGAGGTGAGCGGCACGCGAACGATGTTGACGTCAAAGATCGCCTCGAACGGCACCGCGAGAATGCGGGGTTGGCCGTACATTACGACAAGCCGGTCTGCCATGACGTGGTAGTGCCGCGGCGTGGTGAACCAGTACACCAGGCCCACAACGAGGCCAAGCGCTGCCAGGAAGACCTCTCCGGTCCAGAGCCCAAAGATGACAACACCTATGGCGATGTAGAAGTTGATCATCTGGAAGAATGATCGGTCGTGAGGGGCGCTGAATACGGGCATGTCCTGTTCTTGCATGGGACAAGTGTACCACGTTCTCGCAATAAATCGACGGTTGGCCGAATCGAACTTTACAGTCCCTGCGACTCCCTCCACCGGCGCACGTCCTCTGCGTGCAGCCGCCAGTGGCCGTACGCGTCCAGCCGAAGCCGCTTGAGGAAGCGTCCCTCGCTGGCGTAGGCAGACTCAGGCACGCGGTCGAGCAGCGCCAGGAGCCGCTGGTGCGTCGCCTCCATCTCCAGCCGCAGCCGCTCCAGGCTGAATTGGCTCTTGGCCGCCTGCTGGCGCGCGTTGAACGCGTCGATGCCGCCCTGGCTGGCGTACCGCGGAAGCCTGCCGCCCACGACGATGACCGGCAGCGCCTTGAGCGCCTCCTCTTCCCACGTGGTGATGTGGGCGATAATGTCCCGCACGGACCATACGCCAACAGCCCCGGGCTCGACGACTGCCTCGTCCGGCAGGCCGGAGATGGCGTCCTGCAGCTCCTGCCACCCGGCATTGAGCCGCCGGAAGAGCGCTTCCTTATGCATCGTTGCCGACCCTCCATCCCACGGCCTGCGGACCCCTGCCCAATCGGTTGGCAAGACCGACGAAGTACGTCAATGCCTCCGGATTGGCCATGGATGCGGCCGCCGCGACCTCCTCCGCGGACGCACCCTGAAGGATACGCTTCACCGGCACCTCTATCTTCTTCCCATTCAGTGTTCGGGGCACCGCCGGGGCGGCGTAGACGTCGTTGGGCACGTGCCTCGGCGACAGCGCCGACCTGATCCGCTCCTTGACGCGTGCCGTCAGCGCCTCATCGAGCGTGACGCCTTCCCGCATCACGAGAAACAGCAGCAGTTGCCCCTCCGCCCCCAGGGCGCTCGTGTCGACCACCAGGCTATCGGCCACCTCGGGGAACTCCTCCACGACGCTGTAGAACTCGCTGGTGCCCATGCGCACGCCGCCGCGGTTCAGCGTGGAGTCGGACCGGCCGTAGATGACGCAGCTTCCGCGCTCCGTCACCTTCACCCAGTCTCCATGCCGCCAGATGCCGGGGTACATGCCGAAGTAGCTCTCGTGGTGCTTGCTGCCGTCGGCGTCGCCCCAGAGGAAGATGGGCATCGACGGCATCGGCGCCGTGACGACAAGCTCGCCCACACGCTCTACTCCCGGTTGCCCTGCCTCGTCGAACGACTCCAGCGCCACGCCGAGCTCGCGGCATTGCAACTCACCCGCGTGTACAGGCAGTATCGGGCACGGTCCCGCCTGCGCCGTGCAGATGTCGGTCCCGCCGCTCGCCGAGCCGAGCACCACGTCGCGCTTGACGTGCTCGTACACCCAGCCGAAGGACTCCGGCGGCAGCGGCGACGCAGTCGAGCCGATTCCTCGCAGCGCGCTCAAGTCGAAGTCGCAACCGGGCTCCACGGCGGCCTTTGCGCAGGCGGCAAGGAACGGCGCGCTCGTCCCGAAATAGGTGATGCCCGTGTCCTGCGCCAGCCGCCACAGCGCGTTCATGTCGGGGTGGCCGGGGCTGCCGTCGTAGAGGACGCATGTCGCGCCCACTAGCAGGCCGCCCACCAGCACGTTCCACATCATCCACCCGGTTGTGCTGAACCAGAAGAAACGGTCGTCCTCTGTGAGGTCGAAGTGGAAGGCAAGCGTCTTGAAGTGCTCGACAAGAATGCCGCCGTGGCTCTGCACGATGGCCTTCGGCAGCCCGGTAGTGCCGGACGAGTACAGAACCCACAGCGGATGGTCGAAGGGCACCGGCTCGAAAGTGAGCTCCGCGTCCTCGCCCAGCAACTCCTCCCACCGCATCGCGCCCCCCGGCAGCGCGCGCCCGCCGATGTTCTCGACAACGACCATTGCCCGCAGCCCCGGCAGGCTCCGTCGCACATCCTCCGACACCGCCGTGCGGTCGAACTCGCGCCCGCCGTAGCGGTACCCGTCGACGGTGATCAGCACGGTAGGCTCAATTTGCTGGAAGCGGTCCACCACGCTGCGTTCACCAAAGTCCGGTGAGCACGACGACCACACAGCCCCAATGCTGGCGGTCGCAAGGAAGGCGATGACGGCCTCGGGGACGTTGGGCAGATACGCCGCAACCCGGTCGCCGCGCCCGACGCCAAGCCGCCGCAGCCCCGCCGCGACGGACGCCACCTGCCTGTAGAGCTCATCGTAGGTCATCTCGCCGCCGGGGCCGTCCTCGTTGCGCCACAGCAGCGCGACATGCTCATCGCGCCGCGCGAGGGCGTGCTCGGCGTAGTTGAGCTCTGCGCCGGTGAACCACTTCGCGCCCGGCATGCTCCGGTCGGCGAGCACACGATCGTAGGGCTTGCGCGCCCTGACCCCGAAGTAGTCCCAGATGCTCGCCCAGAACGCCTCCAGGTCATCCACTGACCAGCGCCAGAGCTCGTCGTACGAGCCAAAGTCCAGCCCGCGCGACTCCCGTAGCCACGCCATATAGCGGGTGATGTTGGCCTGCGCCTTCCGCTCTTCAGAGGGCGACCACAGCAGGTCGCCCTCTCGGATTTGGTTCATGTACCCGCTCCGCTGCCGCCCGCCCACGGATCGATCACGTCCACCCCAGTCCCCTCGAAATCCCGCACATTCCGCGTCGCCACTGCCATGCCATGAGCCTTCGCGATTGCCGCAATCATGCAGTCCTCTACAAAATAGGAACTACCAGATCGGCGCCGAGCCTCGAATATCTCTCCAAACAGTTCTGCAGCTTGAACGTCGAATGGGAGAATACGGCCGGCAAACCCAACGAGAAAGAGGTGATTCGCCGCTTCTTCCCTATGGCGCTTGCGGCGTCCATCAGCCATACGGGCAAGGCCCTTCCTGACCTCCGCGAAGCACACCGCTGTGGTGAATTGTTCCTCTCTGGGAATGCCATCCATCCACGTGAGGACGGCCTGGTTAGGCCCCTCCTTCAAGTATTCTGACAAGACATTGGTGTCAATGACAGGCACGTCTTGCCTCAGTCGAATCGCGGTGGTTCGCGGCTGGGCATGGAGCCCCGTGGTTCGATGGGCAGTTCCATCCCACGATAGGGGGCAAGTAGCTCATACAGGTAGGTGCCAAACCCCTTCTCCTCGGCCTCCGCACCTTCCTCTGTGCCACCGTTGAGAACCTCTCCCAGAATGTTTCGCGCTTCCTGCTCCATCGAACACCCGTGTACCGCTGCCCGAACACGCAGTTTGCGCTTAAGGTCATCGTCGAGCTTGCGGATTGTGATGCTTGCCATTCATACACCTTCCGAATATTGGCATGGGCATAGCATACGTTGATTGCATTGAATGCACAAGCAGCAGTGCAATCAATGGCCGCCAGCGAGTTTGGGGCCGCGAAAGACCTAGTAGTGGATCGCCCGGCCCACACCGCCGCCTGCCGCGATGACGTCGCCGGTGATGGCCACGGCCTTGGGCGAACACAAGAATGCTACGACGTTGGCCACGTCCGCCGCGTCGATGACCCGGCGGAGCGTGTTGCCCGCCAGCCGCTCCTCGGCCTCGGGCGTCGTGCGCTCCGTGCGCGTGCCGCCGGGGTGCACCACCGTCACGTTGATGCCGTGCTCGCCCAGCTCGTCGGCCAGGTTCTTGGTCATGGCCACCACGGACACGTTGCGCATGCTGCCGATGGTCGTTCCGCTCTGCCGCGCCGCCATGCCGCTCAGGTTGACGATGCGACCCCAGCCCTGTGCGATCATGTGCGGCGCGACCGCCTGTGCGCAGCGGATGTAGCCCATGACCTTGACGTTCACGTCGTCCCAGAGCGCCTCGACCGTGATTCCGTCCAGCTTCGGCGGCGGCGCGAAGCCGCCGGGCATCGCCGCGCCGTTGATCAGGATGTCCACGCCGCCGAGGTCGGCAACGGCCCGGTTCACCATGTCGCGCACCGACGCATCGTCGCCCGTATCGACGGTGTAGGGCAGCACGCGCCGGCCCGTCTCCGTTGCCAGCTCCTCCGCGGTGGCCGCCAGCCGCTCGGCGTCCCGCGCCGCGATGGCGACGTCGGCGCCCTCCTGACCAAGCACCCGCGCGATCTGCTTGCCGATGCCCCGGCTCCCGCCGGTGACGATTGCCCGCTTGCCTTCCAGTTCCAGGTCCATGCTCTTGGCTCCTTGCGATTGTATTTCTGTCTATCCCTACCCCGCGCTCGCGATGCGCCCCACCCGGTCGACGTTTTCCATACCGACGGGAAACTCGCCTGACTCCACGCCCTTGATGACCGTGACCGCCGCCGCGCTCCACGGCGCTGCGAAGCCGATCTCCTTCCCCTTCTTCACAATGAGGCCGTTAAGGTAATCGACCTCCGTCTTCCGTCCCTTCATCACGTCCTGGTACAGCGAGGGGTACCCCGCCACCGCGGGCGGCGGGCCGGAGAACATCGCCTCCAGCTCCGCGTTGCCCTCCCACGCCGCCGCCTCGATGTCGTCGAGGCTGAACCCCTTCATCGGCGACGGTATCGAGTGCCCCAGCGTGCGCCCCACGCGCAATGCCTCCGCGCCGAACTTCAGCATCATGCTCCGCGACGTTGGGTTTGCACGCACCTCGTGGCTCGTGAGCCCCGTCATGCCCGCCGTAGGGTTTGCCATGCAGTTGATGGCCAGCTTGGACCACCGCTCGCCCCAAAGGTTGTCCGTCACGGTGGTGTTCCCGGCGTGGTCCCAGATCTCGCGCACCATCTGCACTCGCTCGGTGTCGCGCCCGTCCAGTTCGCCGACGGTAAAGGAGACGTTGCCCTTCAGCGCCTGGCTCATCGACCCGGTCTGACGCACGTGCCCGGCCTCCATCAGCCACGCCGAGATCGTGCTGACGCAGCCGATCATCCGGTCCGCGCCCACCAGCGGGGCGATCTGCTCCTCGTTGATGCTGTTCTGCGGGCTGACGAAGAAGCCGCCCTCGGCCAGGTGCGGCAGCATGAGGTCGATCGCCCAGGGCGTGTCGTACGACTTGACCGCGCAGATGATGAGGTCGTACTTATCCGACGCCCCCGCAAGCTCGCGGACGTGGCGAGCGTCGACCTGCACCAGGTGCTCGCCCTGCACACCGTCGAGGAACAGCCCGTCGTTGCGCATCTTGTCGACGTGTTCCTGCCACGGGTCGAAGATGGTCACGTCCTCGCCGCCGCGGGTCATGTGTCCGCCCAGCGTCCCGCCAATGGCCCCCGCGCCTATCACTGCAATCTTCATGTCAACCCCTCCAGTTGTTCCGTCCGTAGAATATACCGTTGCTAGCTGCCGACGTACGCTCCCGCGGGCAGCGCGACCTGGTGCTTCAACGTAATCTCTTGCTGCGTCCTCGCCGACTCCAGGATAGCGAGACACACCTCCACCGTCGCCTTGCCCCACCGTGCGTCATGCACCAGCGGCGCGCCATTGACGACGGCGTTGTACAGCTCGTCCATCACGTCACCCCGCCCCGGCACGCCACGGCCCGGTGGGATGGGCGTCTCTCGCATGCCCTCTGCCGTGTACACCGCGACGCCGTTGGCCGTCGGCCGCAGGTCGCCGCGCTCGCAGCTCACCACCATGACGCCGAAGCGCGGCTGGTTCTGCGGCCCGGACGGCGCCCTGTCTCCGAGCCCCTTGTAGGCGTACACGGACGTCCGTAAGTCGATCTCCTCCTGCCCGCTCACGCCCGCCAGCGACCGCCGTGCCCGCCCGTGGCTGTCGGGTGCGCTTGCGCCGCCGCCCTCGCCGATCCAGCCGTTGAACTCGTCGGTGCTGAAGTGG